>CALFWV010000118.1 GCA_937927825.1 uncultured Caulobacterales bacterium
TGGAGGCGGCGGTGACGGTTTTATGGGTCGCGTCTTTGACGGACTTATTATCGTGTTCTGCGACTACAAGAATGGCCATTAGATGACTCCTGCTTCGTTTTTCAATTTATCGACGAGTGCGGCGGCATCTTCGACCTTAATCCCGGCTTCGCGGGCGGCGGGCTCTGTGACCTTGAGGGTCTTGAGGCGCGGCGCCGTATCTACGCCCAAATCAGCCGGAGTTTTGGCTTCGATTGGCTTTTTCTTTGCCTTCATGATATTTGGCAGGGACGCGTAACGCGGCTCGTTCAAACGCAAATCAGCTGTGACGAGGGCCGGCATCTGCAGTTTTACAGTCTGCAAACCGCCGTCGACTTCTTTGACGACAGAGATTGCGCCGCCGTCAATGGCAATAGAGTTTGCCGCTGACCCAATCGGCCAGTCGAGAAGCGCCGCGAGCATACCGCCTGTGGAGCCGTAATCATTATCAATGGCTTGCTTCCCCATCACGATAAGGTCTGCGCCTTCCGCCTCGGCGACGGCTTTCAGCATTTTGGCAACAGCAAGCGGCTCCAGCTCGTCATCCGTCTGGACGTGAACGCCGCGGTCCATACCCATAGCCAGCGCCGTGCGGATGGTTTCCTGCGCTTTTGCCGGGCCGATGGACACGACGATGGTTTCTGTCGCGGTGCCGGCCTCTTGCAGACGGACAGCTTCTTCAACGGCGATTTCGTCAAATGGGTTCATACTCATTTTGACATTGGACAAATCGACGCCGGATTGGTCGGGTTTCACCCGTGCCTTGACGTTATAGTCAAGCACGCGCTTGACCGGGACCAGAACTTTCATGTGGTGGCTCCGCTAAGGGTTAGAATTCGTTGCAGCTCATATGCGGTGCGCGGGGCAAAGTTTCAAGTCGTGCAAGGCGGCCTTTCAGCGCATAACGCATTTACGTGTCTGAATGCTTGTCCATCAGAGGTTTGGCCGGGTGACGTTTCTTCGCCATCCAAAAGACGGGACGGAAGGAAATCATAAGCACAGCCGCGGCAGGCCCAAGCGGCGAAAACCACGCCAAAGTCGCACAAAGGAATGTCGTCGCGAATTGCAGCACGCGCACCATTCGAATTTGGCGCGTCACCGCCAGCTCATAGGGGTTAAGGCTCAGCAGTGCGGCTTTTTTCAAAACATGGCTCTGCATGAGGGCCAGAATCGCAAAGGCTCCCGAGAAAAACAGGCTGAAATAGGTAATAATTTCAGCGGCGTTCCTATAGCTCATTACGCCCAATTTGACAGAGCGCGAGTAATCCTGCGTGAAGAGCGTAACGATATAGCCGTAAAGCGACTCAAAGGCGAAGCGCAGCGGATAGGCCATAGAGAGGACGACGAAAATCAAAGCGGCGTTTAGGGCAATAATGGTTTTATCTGCCACGCCATAGCGACGGAAAAATGTGTAATGTGCGTTCCAAAGCCCGAGTAATACAACGAAGCCCAATATTGTCGGGACGAGATTCAGCAAAAACTCGCGGAGGTCCTGTAATGTTCGCGGCGCATCGACGCCGGAAATCAACATGCCCAAGGCAATCGCAAAGGCGATATCAGATAAGTTCTCTATCCGCGTGACATTGGTGCCGCGCCAGCGGAAATCCGGATCGTGATCCAGGCCTTTAAAATCTTTCAGGCTGTCTCTTATCATTCAGCTCCGCCGTCTTGTCTGGCGGAGAAGCCGAGGGTGTCCGGATCAACATTCGCGCCTCGGTCTGTCAGCAGCGGGGCGAGGGGGAAAGGCGCGGGCGGGTTGGCTTCGATGGTCAATGTCCCGCCGTTTTTCACAAAGTCGGCGAAGGCTTCCGTAGTTTCAGAATAGACCTCCGCTTGGACTTCATTTTCTGCGGCCATCGCGACGGCAAAGACGGCCATGCCTAAACCCCGTTTGATATTGGCTTCGCTTTGTCCCGTCATTTCCGAAGCGAGTTTCAGGCCGCGCTCGACAATTGAATTATCCTCTAATGTGAGACGTAAATTCCGAAGTTTCAACATGTCATAGGCGGTCATCAAATCAGGCGTTTCATCGGCCTGCGTGAGCGCTTGCAATTTTGCTGTCATATCTTTGATGCCTTCGGCGGAATATTCAAAGTTAAGGACAAATCCATCTTCAACGACAAATAATCCATCCGACACAGTAACGGAGTCATCGGCGTCGTCCAATGTCGTCACCGAGCTGCCGGACATTTTTAAGGTCTCAAAGCCCAGAGATTTGATAATCTCATAATTGCGTTGGAAGGACGGTACATCGGCAAGCGAGGGTTTGAGCGACACGACGGTCGGTTTCAAACTTTGGCGGGTGACAATCTTACCGTCTTTTTCTGACGTCAGCCCCTCAATACCCCCGAAGTCGACTTTGAAACCTTCTGAGTCCAGTTTCATCGTTTCGATGACTAACTCATCATAGGGTTTTTGGAAGGCATTCAAATTTCCGACAACGCTTCCAATCATTCCATTTGCGGAAAGCGCCATTTCGGCATCGCGTTTTCCGCCAATATTCATATTGCGCGCACTCATGCCTTTAAAATCAATTGTCATCTCTTGAGCGCCGTCTTGCCCGGGGATTGTCAGGTCCAACACGCCGACGGTCAGGTCCGCTTTCCCTTGTCCGTTTTCACCGCGCATTTCGCCCCAAGACAAATTATTCAAAGACCCCGACAGCGCATCCGATGTCACTGTGACATCCGTAACAGAGACGGCGTCAAATCCGATGTCGCCTTGAGTGGATGTGTCCGGGTCTATCATGCCGTCTATGATGGCAGCTGCCGCATCCGGTGTCGGGTTGGCCACATTTAGGGTGCCGAAGGAAAAAGCGAAGTCGTCATCACGAATTTTCGCATCGGTCAGGTCCAAGCGCGCAAATTGCGGCGCGTCTTCACCCATACTCGGGCAGTGGAAGACGGCCGTTTTTGCGCTAAATATTTCCTGACTGGCTGTCTCGTCTTGAACGACCATATTGCGATATGTGACTTGACCACCGCTGAAATCTCTTGAGTCAAAACTCAAATTATTGGTTCCGTTTTCACCTAATCCCATGCCCGCCAAAGCCCCTAAGGCTTCCATCTCGTCGACAGCACAGTCTTCTGTGGCAAAATACTTGGCAAATACGGACGACTCGCTTTTAGACAGGTTAAGCGCTGCAACGCCTTCAGACTTCAACGCACCTTGCCCCTTGTCTGCAGGCTTACAGGCCCCCACACTTAAAAGAACGGCTCCGGCGACGGAGATTTTCAAAAGGGAAGCAAATTTCAGCGACATGGCGAGTTTCCTAAACACGATCTTAGGCGGTGACGATAACATGCCCGCGCGTCCTAGCAAGGCAGATTTCCCACTTCGCGACAGCGGTGACCCGCGCGTGCTTTATATTTTATCGCAACGCGCCAAGCGTATTTCTTTAAAGGTCAAGCCCAGTGCGCGTGAAGTCCATGTCGTTGTGCCGGGCTTGCGCGCCTTTGCAAAAGCGCGCGACTTTGCAAAGGCGCAGCGCGATTGGATTGATGTTCAACTGGAGGCCCTGCCGCCGCCGCAACCTTTTGCGCCCGGCCGGGAGATATTATTTCAGGGGCAATATTATAGGCTTGTGAACCCGCCCGGACGGGGCCGCGCCCGTGTTGACCGGGTTGGCCGGAAACTGATTGTGCCCAGCCCTGATAAAGAGAGTTTCCCCGGCCGAGTTCGCCGGTTCCTGATCCGCGAAGCGCGCGCTGAATTGGAAGCTGCAAGCCATCATTATGCTGCCGAGCTGGATAAGCGCGTTGGCAAAATTTCCGTCCGAGATACCGAGAGTCGTTGGGGCAGTTGTATCACGCGAAATGGGGAGGGGCATATTTCATATTCTTGGCGACTTATCTGCGCGCCGCCGCAAATTCTGGAATATGTCGCAGCCCACGAATGTGCCCATATGATTGAAGCTAATCACAGCGCGGCGTTTTGGGCTGTCTGCGATCAGATTTTTGACGATGTCAAAGGAGCAAAACGCTGGCTCAATAAAAATGGATCAACGCTTCATGCCGTTGGCGCAGAGTTTTAAGTTTGAGGTAAATTGCCCCCCGTATCCCACAATACGAGGGGCAGATTTCAGGCTGTTCCCACATGTTAGCCTGAGGATTACTCCCACATTGAAAACGCATAGGTGATTGCGTTCTCATCAAAAACGTAAAGGTGATTACGTCTTCATCGGAAACACATAGGTGACTGCGTTTCCTACCACCCAACCCACATCCTGGATGGTTAAGCCGCCCTTAGACAGACGAATATGAACCTAATTTGAACGGGTTTTTTGGGCGGAGATTTGTGCAATCCTGAGAAGAAATTAAAAAAATAAAACTGAAAAATTCCCTAAATGAGACAGGATCGTGAGGGTTATGGTAAACGATTCTCTAATCGATCCAGCAGATTTTGAAGCTGTGCATTTTTTCGGGCCCAGTCCGGTTCTGTGGCGACGGGCAGGCGCGCTTCCGGCGCGTCTTTGAGTTGGGCCGTCATGGCGTCTTTAAATATCATGGCAGGCAGGCTTCCGCCCGTGACGTTCTCCATTTCGGTATTCTCATCATTGCCAACCCAAACGGCCGTCACGCGGTCAGGGGCATAGCCCACAAACCAAGCGTCCCGGAAATCATTTGTTGTGCCGGTCTTTCCGGCAATCATATGGCCGTCGACCCGTGCGCGGCGTCCTGTGCCTCGCTCCACGGCTTGGGTGAGCATATAATTCATGTCTGCCAGTTCTTGTGCGTTCAAAACGACCGCGCCTTTTGGCGGCACCCGATCATAAAGCGGCGTCCCATCCGACGTTGAGATGGACAGAATGCCATAGGCCTCGCGTTTTGTGCCCCAATTTGCAAATGGCAGATAGGCTTCCGCCATTGTTAGAGGCGTCTGTCCTTGCGCGCCAAGGGCAAGACTGCGGTAGGGTTTTAAACCGTCCATGCCGAGCTGCCGGGCTGTTGCGACGACGGCGTCGCGCCCGACGTCTTCGCCCAATGAGACGGCGACGGTATTTATCGAACTGGCCAGCGCCTTATGGAGCGTAATTTGACCCAAGTGTTTTTCGGTGAAATTCTCCGGCGTCCAGTCTTCAATTGTGACAGGTGCATCCAGCGCCGTATCCCAAGGCGATTTGCCGGCCCGCAACGCTGTCAAATAGACAAAGGGTTTAAATGCGGAGCCCGGTTGCCGTATGGCTTGGCTCACGCGATTAAATTGACTTTGTCCATAATCCAGCCCGCCCACGAGTGTGCGGACGCCGCCCGTGCCGTCCAAACTAATAATTGCTCCCTGCGACGCGCCGCGTTCGGGGTCCAAATGCGCGGTGAGGGCAGCTTGTCCGGCGGCTTGGGCGTCGATATCCAAAGTGGTCTGAACAATAATATCTTGCGTAGGGACGCCGATGCGGTCTTCTAAATCCGCCCAAATCCAATCTACAAAATACTGCGCGCCCTCGGTGTCTTTCGGGCTGTGTATGGTCAGGGGTTCGGCCTTTGCCGCTGCGGCGATATTCTCGCCCAGCAAACCCTGGGCATCCATAGAATCGAGGATAACATGCTGACGCTTTGTGGCGCGTTCAAAGCTAGCGACCGGATTAGACCGAGACGGTGAGTTTAGGAGGCCCGATAACATCGCCGCCTCGGCCAAGGAGAGCTCTGCCGCGGGCTTATCGAAATAGCGTAAGCTGGCGCTTTCCAAACCCCAGGCTCCGCTGCCGAAATAGATGCGCGACAGGTACATTTCCAGCAGTTCGTCTTTTGTGAAGTCTCGTTCCAGCCAGATGGACAACATCATTTCTTGCGCTTTACGGGAAAGCGTTTTCTCCGGCGTCAGGAAGATGTTTTTGGTCAGTTGCTGCGTCAGAGTTGAGCCGCCTTGAACGTAGCGGCCTGCGCGGATGTTTTGCCAAAGCGCGCGGAGCATCGCGCGCGGGTCAACGCCAATATGATTACGAAACCGCTCATCTTCTGTCGCCAAGAAGGTGACGGGAATATGGAAGGGGAGCTTGTCCAGATCGACAGGACGTTCCGCAGCCGCGCCCCGGATGAGAACATCGCGGCCATTGCGGTCCACGATTTGCACTGACACAGGTCGGTTGCGTTCCCATAGTTTTTTCGGGTCGGGCAGATCTTTCGCAGAGACGGCAAAACCGGCCAACACACCCATCCCCACCAAATAGGCACAGGCCGTTCCGGCGAGGAATGTGTTCAACAGGGCTTTGCGTGAAATGCGCATGAATGGGACCTAGCCCAAGGCTCTTAACCTCGGCTTAACCATGTGGTGGATTTGCGTGAAATTGCAGTCATAAAATACGGCATAAAAAAAGCCGCTCCGAAGAGCGGCTTTTCCATCTAGATCCGGTCGAAGCTATCAGTCGCCGCCAAAGATGTTCATCAAGAATGTAAACATGTTGATGAATGTCAGCAGAAGCGACGCGGCACCAAAGGCCTGCATTTTACCCTGCATAGAGCTGTCATTGGCATAGGCATAATAAACACGCTTCAAATGCTGGGTTTCCCAAGCCGCGATAACCGATACAGCCCCAAGACCGACGAGGTTAAGCACCAGACCGATAGTCCCGCCCGCGAACAAGCTGAGCGCTGGAACGAACATACCGACGAAGCTGATTGCAATAACGCCGAAGAGCGCTGCGATAGCATATTTGACCACGCCGCTCAGATTCTTATTGGTTGTGTAACCGAACAGCGACAATGCGCCGAACATTGCAACCGTCATGAAGAAGATCTTCGCAACGACCAATGGGTCATAAGCATTTGTCGCATAGGCGGACATGAGTACGCCCATAAAAGCCGCAAATCCGAACAGAAACGCGAGGACCCCGCCTTTGGACATAGACGGAAGTTTACGTCCGACAGCGCCAAACCCAAATACGATAATCAGGAAGGACGCAATAGCGGTTACAGGGTTCCAGATAAGGGACCCGGGAATAGCGCCAGACATTACGCCTTGCGCGACAAAATAGGCCACAACGGCCGTGACTGACATCGCCATACCCATATAGCGGTATGTGCCTTTTAGGAAATTCGCCAATCCTACGTCTGTTTGTACGCCTGAGGCGACATTTGTTGCATCATATTGGTTCATGACAACTCCTTGTGTTACTAGTTTCACCGTTGCGACGGCGTCCCGCTTTATATAGTCGCTTCACCACTTAAATACAAATACTCACATCGCAAAAAATTATAGGAATAAGCTATGGAACTCCGAAAGCTCGGACGTACAGACATTGAGGTCACCTCAGTATGCCTGGGGACCATGACTTGGGGCCAGCAAAATACGGAAGCTGAGGCCCATGAACAGCTCGATTATGCGCTGGACCGCGGGATCAACTTTATCGATACCGCAGAGATGTATCCTGTTCCCGGCAGGGCCGAAACGCAGGGCCGAACGGAAAGCTATATCGGGTCTTGGATAGCGGCGCGCAAAAACCGCGATAAATATATACTGGCAACGAAGGTCACAGGTCGGTCCGGCATGACGTGGGTCCGCAAAGGCAATGTATCGCAGACGCGCCACACGGCCGCGCAAATTGACGAGGCCGTGGAGGCATCGCTCAAACGTCTGCGCACAGACTATATCGACCTATTTCAACTGCACTGGCCCGATCGCGGCCTGCCGGGTTTTGGGTTTGATAGTTATTATGATTACGATGCGCAGGATATGGAGCCCTTGGAAGATATTCTCGGCGCGCTCTCCCGCCAGATTGAAAAGGGAAATATTCGGCACGTCGGTCTCTCAAATGAGAGCGCCTGGGGCACGATGAAATTTCTGGAGCTTGCGGAGAGAGCCGGCCTGCCGCGGATGGTGTCTAATCAATGCGTCTATAGTCTTGTCGCGCGCCGTTTTGATTATGACCGTGCCGAAATCGCGATGCGCGAAGATGTCGGGCTGCTCGCCTATTCACCGCTCGCTATGGGCATGTTGACCGGAAAATATGATGATGGCGGCTCGCCCAAAGGCTCTCGCGGTGATTTATTTCCGCAATTTCTTGAAGGCTATAAATCCACAGAAGAGGCCTGTCTTGATTGCAATGCAACAGCGCGAAAATTAGGTTTAACGCCCACAGAATTTGCATTGAAATTCGTTGAATCCCGGGCATTCGTGACCAGTAATATAATCGGCGCGACCACGATGTCTCAGCTCAAAGAGAACATTGATGCGCATGAAATCGACTGGACAGACGATATGGAAGCCGAGGCTGACCGCCTCCATAAAACCTATCGCTGTCCCGCCAGCCGTTAGGTGTTTATGTGAAGCTTTTTGCCGCCATATTCCTGCCCGAGAAAATCGCGGGCGATGTCGTCCGGGAACAAAAGGGCGTGTCCGGCGCGCGTTGGGTCAGTGAGGACCGGTTGCATATCACCTTGGCGTTTTTCGGAGATGTGGATGCCGACCATGTGGAATTGCTCGACCAGGAAATTGGGACCTTGCGCATGGGGAGTTTTGAGCTCACCCTCGAAGGGGGTGGGCATTTTGGGAAAACAGAGCCCCATTCCATCTGGGCCGGCGTCTCGCCATCGCCAGCTTTGACCCGATTAAACCAACATTGCCGCCATGCGGCGCGGCGTGCGGACATCCAAATGGAGGCCCGAAAATATTCGCCGCATGTGACCATGGCCTATATGAAGCCGCGCTCGCCGCTGGACCGCATTATATCATTCGAACAACGCCTCGCGGATTGGTCAACCCGGCCTTTCCTCGTCGACCGATTCAGCCTCGTCTCAAGCCATCCAAAGAAGCGCGGCCCTAACCTATACCGGGAAGAGGCGGTGTTCCCGCTATTGGGCGAAGGCGTGGCGCCATAGTGCAACCGCGCACTTCCACGCTTGACCATGTAAACCCGCAAGGCTACACGCCCGCTTCCCAATGACGTGCCCAGATGGCGGAATTGGTAGACGCGCTAGCTTCAGGTGCTAGTGTCCGTATGGACGTGGAGGTTCGAGTCCTCTTCTGGGCACCATTGAGACTTCCGATAAAATCCGAAAATGTCCGATAAACCCTAGTAAGTACGAGGTATTGCGGATATATCGGTCCGAAGCCGTCCGATACGATTTTACCAAATCCGACCCCATTGGGGGTTTATTCTGGGGGTGTAATTTTAAACCC
>CALFWV010000119.1 GCA_937927825.1 uncultured Caulobacterales bacterium
ATTGCCGAAGCCGGGCTGGCGCTAAAGGTTGCGGTCATCACGGGGGATGATCGGATGGGACATCTACAGGACATAACCGCCGCAAGGCCGGTCGATATGTTCTCGGGTGCGCCGCTACCGACAGGAGATAAGATTGCCTCCGTCAATGCCTATCTCGGCGCGTTTCCGATTGCGAAAGCTCTGACGGCAGGTGCTGATATTATCATAACAGGCCGCGTCGTTGACAGCGCTGTGACCTTGGGGGCCTGCATCCATGAATTCGGATGGGGCGAGACGGAGTGGGACTTGCTGGCCTCCGGATCTCTCTGCGGACATATTTTGGAATGCGGACCACAAGTCACGGGCGGAAATTTCACGGATTGGGAATTGGCCGGAGATGTCTCTGAAATTGGCTACCCCATTGCAGAAATCCGATCGGACGGCAGCTTTGTGACGACGAAGCCCCCGCATACGACAGGGCTCGTCAGTGTGGGAACCGTTAGCGAGCAAATGCTCTATGAGATTGGTGACCCGCAGGCCTATGTTCTGCCGGATGTGACCTGTGATTTTTCGGACGTAAAAATCACGCAGGTTGGGCCGGATCGCGTGGACGTCTCGCCTGCAAAAGGCCGCGCCGCACCCCCCCATTATAAAACGTGTCTGACCTATGCGGATGGATTTCGCGCAGGTCTTTATCTGACCTTCGTTGGCTCTCGCGCCACTGAGAAAGCCGAAGCTTTCTCAGAAGCTGCGATGAAACGTGCAGAGACCACTCTGCGCGCCTTTAATTTAGGAGCGTTTACCGAAGTTAGCCGAGAAATTATTGGTAATGGATCCCAAATGGGGACACCGGCAGAGGCGTCTGAGATTGTAATGAAACTCGCCGTCAAACATGCAGACGCAAAAGGTGTGGGCATATTTCTGCGCGAATTAAATGGAACCTATCTCGCAACGCCGCCCGGTCTGTCGGCCTTTACAGGGGCAGGTCGCCCGAAACCCTCGCCTGTTGTCCGGCTGTTTTCTTATTTAACGCCAAAGACAGATGTAAGGGTCTCTATTGAGATAGACGGTGTCACCCTCTCCCACACAGATATCATCTCCAAAATGACTCCGGCTGCAGCCCGCCACAATATCCCTGCGCCTGTGAAAGGAGAGGTTGAGGTGACACTCGAAGACCTCGTATGGGCTCGTTCCGGCGACAAAGGTGATAAAGCCAATATCGGCGTCATCGCGCGCAAACCGGAATATATGGATGCGCTTTGGTCTGCGCTATCTCCTCAATTTGTCGGTAAAATTTTTTCCCAATTCATGGAGGACCCGGCGGATGTAGAACGGTTTTTCCTCCCGGGGTCCAATGCCATTAATTTTCTAATGGACAAAAGTTTGGGCGGCGGCGGGGCTGCAAGCCTTCGCAATGACGCCCAAGCCAAAGGCTTCGCACAAATCCTATTGGCGCAAAAAATTTTAATCCCTGCCAATATCGCAAAGGCTGTTAAGCTATGACCCCCGAAGCTTTGGATTTCAAAGCGGAGTGTGACCAAATTCATGCCTTGCTGAAAGATTGCGACCCAATCGTTTTTGACTATGTCACCCTGTTTAAGAATTGGACGATTGGCGACGTCATACGCCATTTGCATCTTTGGAATATTGCGGCGGATATGTCTCTCAATGACCCGGACGCCTTTCTGGAATTTATCAGCCAGACGATGACGCAAATGGGCGCAGGCTCGGGTCACCTTGCCATTCAAACCGCCTATTTCGACGGACAATCCAGCGCCGAAGTTTTTGCCGCTTGGGCCGAATATTATCCCATTATGGCAGAGACATTTTGCGCAGCAGACCCAGACATGCGCGTCAAATGGGCCGGTCCGGATATGTCCGTTCGGTCTTCCATCATCGCGCGGCAAATGGAGCATTGGGCCCATGCGCAGGCGGTTTTTGATGTCATGGGCATTGACAGGGTCAACGCGGACCGGATTAAAAATGTCGCCCATATCGGCGTGACAACCTATTCTTGGTCGTTCCGTGTACGTGGCGAAACACCGCCCGCTCCTAAACCTTTCGTCAAGCTGACAGCGCCCTCCGGCAAGATTTGGACCTGGAACGAAGAACAAGCAGATAATTCCGTTGAAGGCTCCGCAGTGGAGTTCGCCCAAGTCGTCACCCAATGCCGAAATGTGAATGACACGCAACTTTCAATGAAGGGTGACATCGCCAATGCCTGGATGGCAAACGCGCAGTGTTTTGCGGGGGGTGCTGAAACGCCCCCGGTCAAAGGGACGCGGCATAAAGCCAACTGACACGCCAAATTTATTTTTAGAAAATTAAAATGGGTACATATGACTGATTATTCAAACAAAGTCGCCTTTGTCACAGGCGCTGCATCAGGTATCGGTTATGCGCTCTGCCAATCCTTGCTAGCCAAAGGTGCCAAAGTCATGATGGCAGATGTTGACGAAGCCGGTTTGACTGAGGCCATAGCAAAGCTTGGCGGGGCCTCAGACACTTTGTCTTCTGTGGTTTGTGATGTTCGCAACGCCGGTTCTGTCAAAGCGGCAGCTGACCACACCCTTGAGATTTTTGGCAAGATTCACATCGTCATGAATAATGCCGGCGTCGCGTTGGCGGGACAATCCGGTCGCACCGACCTGAATGACTGGCAATGGATTGTTGATATTAACCTCATGGGCGTCGTTTACGGCGTCGAGATTTTTACCCCGCTCATTAAGGCGCATGGTGAAGGCGGGCACATCCTCAACACGGCGAGTATGGCGGGCCACATGACCACCGAATATATGCCGCCTTACCATGCGACCAAATATGCTGTCGTTGGATATTCCGAGTCGATTGCACAAGATCTTATCAAACATAATATCCGTGTGACCTGCCTCTGCCCGACATGGGTGAAATCCAATATTGCCAGCTCCGGGCGCGGGCGTCCCTCGGCACAAACGAAAACGACGAAACCTGTCGAGATGGTCAAGGCAGCGCAGTCGAGCGTGGCAGCTTTGGTCGCCAATGGTATGGACGCCGACCGTATGGCGGAACTGACCCTTGCGATGATGGCAGAAGGCCGCATGCATGTGTTCAACGACCCCGAAGCCCGGCCTGCCATTGATATACGCGCCAAAACTTTAGCGGAGGATTATGATGCCGCCCTCGCCTGGATGAAGGCCAATTAAAAATGGCTGTTCAAGGACATTACGACCCCGCATTCAAAGTCGTCCGGGACGTCTTTGAAGAAAACTTTACCGCGCGCGGAGAAGTTGGGGCGAGTGTTTGTCTTCGGGATTCATCGGGCCGCACCTTAATTGATTTATGGGGCGGAACCCATGCTGATGGGCAGACCGCCTGGACCCGGGACACACTGTCGATTGTGTTTTCCTGCACCAAAGCCGCCACAGCTTTTTGCGCGCAGCTGCTGATTGATCGCGGTCAATTGGACCCGGACGCTTTGGTCACCGACTATTGGCCGGAATTTGGAGCCAATGGCAAAGGCATGACGACAGTGCGCCATATGTTGGGTCATCGCAGCGGCGTTCCCGCATTACGGTCGCCCGTCAAATCCGGTGGGTTTTTAGAATTTGACTATGTGGCTGAACGGCTGGCCGAGGAAACGCCATTTTGGGAACCGGGGACCGCGCATGGCTATCATATGGTGACCTTTGGCTGGACAGTTGGCGAGCTTGTGCGCCGGGTTTCCGGAAAATCTTTAGGGCAATTTTTCAAAGAGCACATTGCAGATCCCTATAATGTTGATTTTCACATTGGCCTACCAACAGCGGAGTTTACCCGCGTCTCCAAATTAAAGGTCCACAAACCAGCCGTTGGGGACCCGCCGTCAACATTTTTAAAGGCCATGTTAACGGATACATCCGGACTGCAAGCGCTCGCTTTTTCGAATAATGGTGGTTGGTATTTTGATAGGCCGGAAAGCTGGCAAGCCGAAATTGGCGGTGCGGGCGGAATTTCAAACGGCCGCGGGCTGGCGGCCATGTTTGGCTCTGTATTTGGCGAGCGCCCCTTGCTCTCAAAATCTCGTCTTGACGCGTTGCGTACCCCGGTTTCAGAGGGACTAGACACGACGCTCCGTATTCCAACGCGATTTGGTGAAGGGTTTATGCTGTCCATTGATAATCGTGATTTACCGGCAGACGGTCAATCCGCCATTCTGGGGGACGGCGCCTTTGGACATGTGGGCATGGGCGGGTCAATCGGATTTGCAGATCCGGATATCGGCATAAGTTTCGGCTATACGATGAATAAGATGGGCGGCGGCATATTGCTAAATGACCGCGGGCAATCTCTCGTTGATGCCGTCTATAGGTGTTTCTAAATTCACAGACCCATCTGTCGCACGGACAGATCTCTCATAATTTCTTCTGACCCGCCGCCAATCGCGATAACTTTGACTTCACGGTAAACATTTTCAATACGGTTACCGCGTAAATATCCGGCGCCGCCTAAAATTTGCATGGCTTCTGAAGCACAGAACTCCAATGACTTCGTTGCAAAAAACTTCGCTTTGCAAATCTCGGCGACAGGCATGGTCCCGGCGTCGATTTGCGCACAAAGCATCCAGAGGAGGGACTGAACCGCGTCGACTTTCGCGCTCATATCTGCAATTTTATGACGAATAACTTGATGACGAATAAGAGGCTTTCCGAAGGTTTCGCGCTCTTGTGCCCACTCAATACTATCTTCTAAACAGACCTTCATCATCCCTAACGCGCAAGCCACGAGGGCCAATCTCTCGTAGTTAAAATTTTGCATGATTTGAATGAAGCCGTAATTTTCTTGACCCATCAGGTTTTTCGCCGGGACACGCATGTTATCAAAATAGAGCGTCGCTTGATTTGACGCCCACCACCCCATTTTCTTCGACAGCGGCGTGCGGGTAAAGCCCGGCATATCTGCCTCGACAAAGAAGAGTGAAACACCCGCCAAACCCGGGCCGCCCGTGCGCGCCCCAATGACGAAATAATCAGATTCCATGCCGCCCGTAATAAACGTCTTGGACCCGTTTAATATCCAATCGTCACCATCTTTCCGCGCAGAGGATGTGAGGTTTGCCACATCGGATCCCGCGCCCGGTTCCGTTATACCCAGGGAACTGCCCTTTCGACCTGAAATAATTTCCGGCAAAACACGTGACCGGATATCGTCATGAGCCAGTTTTTGCAGCGGGTCTAAGGAAATACCGCGTCCGCCGAGCGCCGCCGGAATTCCGCCCGCGCCGCACATGGCCATGGCGACAGCGAAATCCGTCCGCATAAATGGATCGTCAAAACCTAATCCGCCGTATTTTTCATCAATCCCAAATCCAAAAACGCCCAGCGCGCCGACTTTCTCGTGCAGCTCCCAAGGCACGTGACCCGCTTCATCCCATGCGTAGGCGTGGGGGCGGATTTCCGTGTCGACAAAGGCTTCAATGGTTTCGCGGAAGGCTTTGCGTTCCGGCGTATCAAACGGGTTGGACAGACCATAAATACCGGATTTGACGTCATGTGCCATAGGAGTCACCAAAGAGAGATTTGCCATTTTGAGTAGGGGCGCGACATCACGGGAACAAGGGCTGAATGTGTTTATCCGAAATGCAGAAACTTGCAGGGATGTAATGCCGCTCAAATCTAGGTCGCACGCACAAAAAAGGCGGCCCCCAGGGGCCGCCAAATTAGTCAGCTAAACTGATTTGAGTTTAGAAGTTTTTCCGCAAGCTCACACCATATGTGCGCGGCTGGTTTGGATAGGCGTTAACCGTACCCGCCTGCACAACACCCGGGAAGGCGCTGGTGAAGGTTTCGTGGTTCGTCAGGTTACGTCCCCAAACCCGCACATCAAAGCCGTCAAAAGACACACCTACGGAACCGTTGAAGAAGCTCGTATCGCGGTTGACACCCACAATGTTGTCAACGACTTGAACTTCATCTTCATACTGCCAGTCACCGCGAATGAACGCATCCATCGTGTCGCTGAGCGCAAAGTCATATTGCGCGGACAAGGATAGGGACAATTCATTGATGCCCGCAGGTTGGGCACCGGAAAGGTCGCCAACACCGTCAGCCACGCCGTCAAGCAAATCCAATTCCCCGCCGGTCACAACTGGTGCGCCCGTGAAGTCATCATACTCTGGATTTTGCCAGATACCGGAGAGCCCTAGAGCTAAACCTTCGAGCGGTGTGAAGGTCGTGTCCCATTCGATACCTTGCGTGGATTGCGATCCCGCATTGGCGAGAACAAAACCTGTGCCTTGGAAAATTGTCGACTGGAAGTTTTCAATCGTCTGATCAAAGACAGCCAAGTTAAACGCACCAAAGTCAAAACGGCCTTTCAAACCAAATTCATAAACCGTGACTTCTTCTGGTCCGGAGAAACGTGTTCCGAAGTTACGGCCCGTGGCAGGGTTATAATTTGTTGGCAGTAAACCTTCAGCCGCCAAGGCAGCGCCATCCGCAAGGAACGGACGGGAGTCGCGTGTTAGGTTGAAAGATGACGCCTTAAAGCCGGTCGCCGTTGAGATGTAAGCGTTGAGATTGTCGTTAATCTCATAAGCGGCTTTGAGGGTATAGGTGAACTCGTCATCGCTCGTCTTTCCGCCTTCGACAGCGTTCGGGAACGCCAGGAATTGCGGTTGGAACTGCAAAGGCAAAAGCCCGGCCAAAGGACCGTTCACAGTATCAGCAGCCAGACCGGCAGACGCACCAAGAACAGCATTTACATACCCCTGAGCCGCCGCGCCGAAAGCTCCGCTTGCCGCAGCTGAAAAGTTTTCAGGCGTGAAAGGTAAACCACCTAACGCCGCAGAGAATGACGGAACGCCAGGCGCACCGTTCAAGAAAATACCGGTCGAGATGACGCGCGTACCATCGGCACCTGTCAGGCTGAGATTACTGAACGTGTCATTGTTGACAGTAGAACCGGACACATTTTTCGTATCCTTGGTGTAGTTACCACCAACAGACAGCGTCAGGCGATCTGTGACATCATAGTCCAAGGTACCAAACAAAGAATAAGCTTCGTTATCTTGCTGGAAATTTTCATCAATCCGCACTTGGTCGCCGAAGAACTCACCCGGCGTGACGCCGAGAACAGCTTCGATACCGCCGAGAGCAGCCGGACCACCCGCGAGGAAATCAATGTAACTCCGAAGGTCGGAACCATAATCAAGACCTGAGTTTTGCTCAATATCTTCGTTGAAGTAATATCCGCCAATCATCCAAGCGAGAGGGCTTGCGTTGTCAGATGTCAAACGAACTTCTTGGGTGAAGGTGTCGATATCAACAAATTGGAATGTGCTTTCCAACAGCTCTGCCGAGGTAAAGTCGCTGTCACTGTCGTAATCATAAGAGTTGGACCGATCTGATGTGATGGATGTCAGTGTCATGCCACCAAGCCAGTCGAGATCGTAATCCATCTGCAAGGACACTCCGCCATCGTCAATTTCATTGGTCGTTTCTCTGTTAACCGCAGTCTCGTAAGAGAATGGATCATTTGGCGACGGAATTTGCGCGCCGAGCAAACCGATAACAGCGGCCGTCGGCCCAACTACAGCTGTGGTCACACCGCAGCAGTTTTCGTCCAGGACTGATGTATCCCAAATTACGCGAGCGGAGAAATCATCACTCGGCTCCCAAAGCGCTTGAGCGCGGAAGCTATAGCGGCGCAAATCGTTGAAATCGCCGCCGCTAGTGCCTTGAGCAGGCTCAAAATACCCATCACGTTTTTGATAACCACCGCCTAAGCTAATGGCGATATTATCGGTGATCCCGCCGGTGATGTACCCTTTGGCATAGTTAAATCCATAATTACCAATGCCGCCTTCGACATAGCCATTGGTTTCAAATTCCGGCTTGGCTGTAACGATGCTGACAACACCGCCGGATGCATTTTTACCAAACAGTGTGGACTGTGGTCCGGAGAGCACTTCGACACGCTCAAGATTAGGCAAATCGCCGATTTGAGCGGCGGCGCGAGAGCGATAAACGCCATCGATAAACAAGCCAACGGACGGCTCGATACCGATATTATTGCCGCCATTACCGAAACCACGAATTGACAGCGTGGTGTTACCGGCATTTTGCAGCTGAGAGACGCGGAACGTCGGAACAACAGATTGGAGGTCTTTAATGTCAAGAATTTGTGCTTTCTCGATAACGTCAGCAGTTGTGACGGTTACGGCAACGGGTGTCGCCTGAAGTGTCGTATTCCGTTTTGTCGCACTAACGATGATGACATCGTCATCTGTATCTTGAGCGAAAGCGGGTGCTGTTGCCAGCAAAGCAAATGCAGAGGCGGAAGCCGCCAGGATAGAAAAACGTTTGGTCATGAAACCCCAGATGTTTATGGTTGCACGGTCATTATTGCCGCGATTAGCGA
>CALFWV010000120.1 GCA_937927825.1 uncultured Caulobacterales bacterium
CGCGTCTGTTTGACAGTGTTAAAGGCGAAACGCGGCCTATGCGCTCTAAAGAAGACGCGCATGATTACCGCTATTTCCCCGACCCGGATTTGCTCCCGATTAAGCTGGAGCAGAGCTTTGTTGACCGCATTAAATCGGAAATGCCGGAAATGCCGGACGCCAAGAAAACACGCTTTATGAGCGATTACGGTTTGCCGGAATATGATGCCCGGATTTTGACAGCGGATGCCGTGAAAGCCGATTTCTATGAAACGGTCGCCAAAGGCCGCGATTCTAAAATCGCGTCTAACTGGACAATGGGCGAGCTGTTCGGCGCGCTAAACAAAGCGGGATTGGAACTGGAAGACAGCCCTGTGTCTGCGGAGGCTCTGGGTGGTCTGATTGACCGTATCTTAGACGACACTATTTCAGGCAAAATCGCGAAAGGCGTCTTTGAGAAAATGTTCGCAGGCGAGGGTGATGCCGATACCATCATTGAGCGCGATGGGCTAAAGCAGGTCACCGACATGGGCGCAATCGAAGCTATGGTTGATGAAGTCATCGCCAACAACGCAGGCCAAGCCGCCGCCGCCAAAGCTAACCCGAAACTCCTCGGCTTCTTCGTCGGCCAAGTCATGAAAGCCAGCCAAGGCAAAGCCAACCCACAAGCGGTGAACAAGATATTGCGCGAGAAGTTGGGGCTTTAAAATTTAGTGGAACAAGTGAAACCATCTCTGATATATTTGGGGTTTTGCTTCCTATTGTTTTTGGTCGTGGGTTTTATCTTTGGACCTCGCTATTTAGACCTCACGCCGACTGCGATTGTTTTTCTTTCAATCGGCGGGACACTACTACTTGGGCTGAGGGAGCTTCTTAAGAAAATTTCATGGTCTGTATTATTTGGTTTTTCGACTCCAGAAGAAATTCAGCAAATGGAAGAATTTCACGCTAAGACGACAATCGTCAATGACCCTGTGACTGTAGAGGCGCTGATTGATAAAGTTATAAAAGCAAACCCAAAGATAAGCCAGATGGATATGCGTAAGTCTGCAACTCACGATATCATTTATTGGACAATACATAAGGACAATGAAGTCATGGTAGGTAACCCAAAGCTAATTAAGAAAATTCTACGCAATAGATAAAGACCTATAATGACCCAACAAACCCGCGAAGAAAAAGAATTGGCCATTACGGTGGTGTCGTTATCCCTTTGGGGGATGGTGATTTTATTTGGGGTCGTGGCGGGACTTTTTCTTTTGGATATCATTCCGTCCGGCAATGGCATTATTATTGGAGTGGCCTTGTTAGCCGTCTCCGGCTTTAATTACGTGCTGATGAAAGTTATGGTCGGCAAGATGGAAGCTGATTTGGAAGATTAGA
Organism: uncultured Caulobacterales bacterium; assembly: GCA_937927825.1. Classification (GTDB taxonomy): domain Bacteria; phylum Pseudomonadota; class Alphaproteobacteria; order Caulobacterales; family Maricaulaceae; genus Litorimonas. The sequence continues at coordinate 1,363 of CALFWV010000120.1, forward strand.
CGGCAGAGCATGACGGATCAACAGAGGTCTATATTGAAGCTTTTGCGCCTAACCGGACCGGTCGTGATGTTTTGTCTCGTGCTTTGGTTGCTGATCTCGTTTCTGGCTTTGCCACTGGTTCTGGCCGTGGTGATAGCGTGTCTTTTTGCCATTGTTGAATGGGTTTCCCTGACTTGGATTTTAAGACGCGGGGAGACCTAAAATGAAAGGTCAAGAAGGCCCTGCATTTGGCGGCCTGCTCATTGGTATGGGATTGGCGTTTTTCCTCAACCGTTCAGGAAAGCCGCTCTGGTTTTCACTTTTAATGGGTATCGCTGTCGGCTTGGCCATTTACGCCCTAAGTATCTGGTTGAAACATAGAGGGATGAAATAATGAGCCTGAATACGGATAAGAGCGCGACGGTCAGCGGCGCATTGGACACACGCATTACAGTGAGGCAGTTTCTGGACAAAGCCGTGCCCGATGACGTCTTGCGCGCCTTGCTCGAAAAATCCATGCGCAGCCCGTCCGGCGGAAACCTGCAGCCTTGGAAAATCCATGTGATGACGGGCGAGACTTTGGCCGCTTTTAAAAAAGAAGCCGTTGAAATCACTTTGGCCGGTAAAGTCGAAGAGCCGACCCATCCCGCCTATCCGCAACCCCTTTGGGAGCCGCAACGCTCTTGGCGGTATAAGTTGGGCGAAGATATGTATGCGCTGCTGGGCATTCCGAGGGAGAATAAAATGGGCCGCCTTGTCTGGTTCGCACAAAATGCGAAGTTTTTTGAGGCCCCGGTCGGCATTATTATTACGGGCGACAAACGCTTGGGCGCGCCGCAGCATATGGATATCGGGATATTGATCCAATCCATGATGCTGCTCGCGCGCGAAGCCGGGCTGCACACTGCGCCGCAAGGCTGGTGGCGGAACTGGAGCTCTGTCTGTCACAAATATTTAGACATTGCAGAGACGGACGAAGTCATGGTCGGTATGGCAATTGGCTATGGCGATCCTGATGCGCCCGTGAATAATCTCTATGCAGATCGCGCCGGTTTGGACGAGGTCGCGACGTTTTATTCCTAGCGTATCCGGGTTTTCAATCAACAATTGTAAACTCATTGAAAATTCAAAAATTTTAATTTTTTGGGTCAGTTTCTTACTTCTACGTGAATCCCCGCCGGGGTTCGCGTTTTTTGTTGCGTTAGACTTGACCTTAATCTGATGTTTACTGCGTTATACTTTATATTTATCAAGTTTTGACGAAGTTTAACTCAAGTAAACTCAAATTAACCGCGTTTTCTTTTAACTTTATATTTATCTTGACGGGTTCATTCTCTGTTCATGCCGAGAAGAGGTGCGACAACGCATCCGTCGGTGAAAGACCCCGGGATACCCCGAAGGTTTAGGTGATGAAAAGTGAGAGGGGACCGCAATGGCCTTTACAGAGTTAGAAATCCGCGAGGCGGAAGACGCCGTTCATACAGCAGCAAGTGCTGAAGATATGTTCCGATTGGGACTGATTTATTCAACGGATATGGAAGACCGCGGTCCGAATTTTATTGAAGCGCATAAATGGTTCAGCTTGGCTGCCATGTTGGGTAATCTGCCCGCCAAATCTTACCGCGAAGAGTTGAAGCATGAGATGAGTGCGACGGACTTAACGCTGGCACAACGTGCCGCACGTGGCTGGATGGCTGAAAATCGCGCATCATTGGCTGCCTAAGCGACCGCTTACGATTTGGTGAGTTTCGACCTTAAGTCCCGAAAAGGCTTGTGAGATTTAAACTGACGAGACCGTTGATGATTGCGTCCACCGCGACCGTGGCTAAGACGAGTCCCATGATCCGGCTGATAATGCTGGCGCCCGTCTCTCCAATAACCTTCTGAACACGGGTTGCGACGAGCAGGAGAACAAAGGTCAGCACAAGAATGCTCAACAAAATGCCGGCCGTTATGGCCTGCTCAGAGATAGAATTCCTGTGATTATCTGTCAGGATAACAACCGCTAAAATCGCTCCAGGTGATGCAATTGACGGCATCGCCAGTGGGAAAACGGCGCCGGAAAGGTCTTGATCGACCATTTCTATTTCGCTTGCCGGTTTTGATTGGCCGAAAATCATATCTAGCGCAAAAAGGAAGAGAATAATTCCACCTGCGACCTGGAATGAACCGAGGCGAAGTCCCAAAGTTTCCAGCAGAATTTGCCCCAACACGAGGAAGCCCATCAGAACGCAAGTTGCGATTATGACGGCGCGCAGCGCGAATTTTATGCGGAGTTCAGGTCTTACGCTTTTTGCGGCATAAAGATAAACGGGAACGGTCCCAATTGGGTCGATGACGACGAAAAGCGTGATAAACTCACGGTATAAGTCTTGCCAATCCATGATGATTGGGGTGGGGGTTTAGCCGCAGAGAGTCAATTTCAAAAATTACCTAAGGGGAAACGACTGTTGTTCCGCCGCTATTCGCTCCGAACTGATAAGACAGGTTGAAATCGACTGGCAAGGCGCGGCGGAAACCATCCATAAAGGTCCCGACTTCGCCCAGCGTATTTTGCGGGACATAAATGATGTCTCCGCGTCGCAGCTGCACATTATCATTATATTCGCGGATATTCAGTAATCCGCCTCGAATATTGACGCTGCGCATCATCATGCCGCCATTTGGGGCGCGGCGAAGAATCGCGATGTCGCGAGACCGAGCGGTCGGACGCAACCCGCCCGCCATCAGAATGCCTTCCAGCGCCCCAATTCGACCCGGAATTGTATATGTACCCGGCTGGCCGACTTGGCCGCCGACATAAATTTGCTCAGGCGCGTAAGCGCGAGGCGTAACGGCGATGGATGGATCCCGCAGCTGTTTGCCTAACTCGCCCATTAACTCACTCTGAACCTGTAAAAATGTGCGCCCTGCCGCCATAATCGGGCGGCTCATTGGCATGACAACCCGGCCATCAGGGCCAACCGTCAAGGTTCTCGATAACTCTGGTGCGGAACTGACGACGATATCTAGCTGATCGCCCGCAACGAGTGTATATTCAGGCTCCCAATCGACCCAACGCTGAAACATTCCCGGGGGAGGTGGCATCTGATAGGAAATATGTTTTTGATCCCGCATTTTATGAAAGATATTCTTATATTTCCTCGGACCTGACTTAATTGGCTTGCCATAACGATTGACCGGGACAGCTCTTGGGCCTGGATGAGGCATAGACCCGGGCATTTGTTGACGAATCACTTGAGAGCCTTGCCCATAGCGCGATTGCGCGTCGGCAGAGGGCGCGGACAAGGCTATAATGGCGCAAGATGCGGCCAAAATGGCAGTTTTCTGGAAAATAAGCATCAATCGGAGCCTTTTTTCGGGGCTAAAGTGTTTTTTCCATTAGTTAACAAGAATGGATAAGGAATTATTAAAATTTAGGATGACATGGTTAACGCGAACACTTTGCGGGGGATTCGCGCATGGCCAGATATGGTCGAAGAAATTTTGAGCCTGTGAGCTCCACACATTCGCCTCGAATGGGCGATTTGACTGTTGGAGACTACGCGAATGGCATGCCCAACATTCGCTTGGGCGAAATGTTCAAATCCTTTATGCGCCAACTGTTTTGGATTATTCCACTGTTTGTTCTTGGTTTCATTCTCGCAGGATATGCAACGAAAGACCTGAAGCGGGTCTATAGTGGCGACGCCAGCGTCTTGGTTCAACTTGGCGAAGAATATGTCTATAGTCCGGTTGGTCCCAGTACCAATGGCAGCGGTTTAACGACGACAATTGACACCATCACCTTGACCGAAGCCGGCTTGATGAGAAATGATGAGCTGATAGCGCAAGTTATCGGTGAAATGACCTCGCCTCGGACAACGACATCCGGTCGAACGTTGACGGAACGTCAAGCTCAAAACCTTTTTGACGAAGATGCCTACCGGAAAATCAATGCGGCTCGGAGCAAAAATAACAGGCGCGCTGAACAAGACGCTATTATGGAGCTTCGAAACTCTGTTGCATCCAGCTACACTGTTAGCCCGCGGGCGAAGTCTTCCATCATTGATGTGTCTTACAAACATGATGACCCGGACGTCGCTGTCGATACGGTTAACCAATTCGTACGGAATTATCTCGATTTTCGCCGTAAGGTTTTCGAGGAAGGTTCCAGCGAAATTATTGCGGAACGCCGCGCTGCAACAGAAGAACAACTCAACGCGAATGAACGGTCTATCGCGCGCTTTCTTAAAAAGAACGACGTTGCTGATTTTAGTTCAGAGCAAGCAGGCCTACAAGAAAGAACCGAGGATTTGAAAGCGAGCCTGAACGGCACCCGTGCCTCAATCGCTGAAACTGAAGCGGCCTTGGCGCAAGTTGAAGATCAACTTCGCGGAACTCCGCCGACCATTGATCTTTATCGTGATGACCGGGCGTCCCAACGTATAGCGCAGGCGGAGTTGGAATTGGGTCAACTTATGGCCAAATATTTGCCAACCTCTGATCCTGTAAAGCAGAAGCAGACAGAGTTAAACGAGTTGCGCCGTCTTATGTCCTCCTACGGTGGAAAAGCGAGCGGTGGACGGCGTGTAGGTCCAAATCCCACACACCAGGCTTTGACAACTCAGCGAAATAATTTAGCTGCAAGAGCGGATTCCTTGCGTGAGCGCGAATTTACTCAGCAACGTCAGTTGAACTCCGCAGATGCTAAAATTCGAAAGTTGACGTCGCTTAGCCCAACTTATGAAAATCTATTGCGAGAGCGTGAAACATTAAAGTCTCGCTTGAATTCTTACAATGCTAAGGAGCAGGAGGCATTGGTTGATGCGCAACAAGCCGAGTCACAAGCAGAGAACGTCAAAGTTATCTCCGAAGCCCAATATGCGAATAAAGGGCGCAATATGCGAAAATTGGCTTGGTTTGGTGCCTCATTAGCTTGGCTTCTTGTGCTGTTTTTCCTCGCCATGATCCGAGTGTTTTTGGACCCGCGTCTCTATGCTGTGCCGAATAGAGTACAGGCCGCGCCTCAAGACTCTTACGCCGATACGGGCTCTGCCTATGCTCCAATTCCAGAGGCGGTTCCGGTTTATGACCCATCACAGCGCCCGGTGCCAAATCCGTACGAAGCGCAGCCCGCCGCTTATGGGGGGGCTGAACAATATTCACAGCCTGGTGGGTATGCTGCGCCTGAACATTATAATCAGCCAATGGAGTATGCAGATTATAATGCTTCTGCTTACGCTGACCCCTATGCCGCGCATCCGGCTGAGGTTCCCTATCAAGCCGGATATGATTCGACCGCTCAACAAGGCACCTTTGGCGGAACGGCGGCCTTGGACCTATCTCATAATCCCTATGCGACAGGTGAAGTTCAAGCGGGTTCGCTGAACCCAATCCCACCTCAAATGCCGCCGAACAGCTAACCGAGTATGTCCGCCTCACAAACCTTTAGTCAGGCTCATCTACAGCAACGTAACTTTGCTGTCGGCGGCGTGTTACGCGGCGCTGAGAACCTGATTTTTTTTCTGCTGCTGTTTCAGTTTTCGACGGCTTTAATTGCATTGTTTTTGACAGATTTTAATAACCCCGAGTATCAAAGCCCTTTGGCACGTATGCTCTGGTTCCCCGGATATGCGGCCATTCTTGCGCTCCTGGTCCGGACACTGCCTCAAGTCATGCGTTTGGTCGCCTTCAATCCTATATTGATTATTTGCGTTTTGATTTGCGGCGTCAGTTTTTTCTGGTCTGTCAGCCCGGGCATAACGCTACGCCGGTCAATCGCTGTATTATTAACGACGCTTTTTGGCTTAGTGTTGGCGGCACGTTATGATTGGAATGGGCTTGTCCAGCGTCTGGCGATTCTCTTTGGGGTAACGGCGATTTTATCGCTCCTCATCGCCGTTTTTCTCCCTTTTTACGGTATACACAGCGAAGTTCATGCAGGGGCCTGGCGCGGAGCTTGGATAGAGAAAAACTACATGGGCGGCTTCATGGCTAAGGGTGTTATCGTCACGCTATGCGCTTTTGCGATGCGGCCGGACAGGGGCTGGATTTGGTTACCGCTCTGCGCATTATGTTTGTTCTTGGTTTTGCAATCGACATCTAAGACCGCGCTTTTAATCTCACTCTTAGGCATTGGGGGATTCATCGTTTTGCGACTATATCGCCGTTACACTTTTGTCAGGCCCATGCTGGTCTTGTCGATTCTTCTGGTCCTTTCAACAATTACCGGCATGCTTATGTTCGCTCCTGATTTCACCTTCGCGTTGATTGGTAAAGAGAGAACCCTTACAGGCCGAACAGATATTTGGTCCGGACTCATTGCGTCTATTCAGACGCGGCCGTGGTTGGGGCATGGTTATGGGGTCTATTGGCTCGACCCTCTGGGGTCGTCATATTACGTCCGTTTACAGCTCGAATGGGGTATTCCGAGTGCGCATAATGGATGGCTCGAAACATGGCTTTCAACCGGAGCCTTAGGTGTCGGTGCATTTTCTATCTTGTTTGTCGGGACCATCATTCTTGCCTTTGACCGTCTGCGTAAGGGCGGGACAGAAACCTATTGGGTCATTCTTTCGACAATTATGTTTCTTGGGTTTTCCATGTCAGAATCAACGATCCTGCAACAAAATGATTTGTCTTGGGTGATGTTTGTCGCGACATCTGCGAAATTATTTGCGTTTGAAAAGCCGTTCTGGAGAGACCGCGTGCGCTTGCCTTACTTCCTTGTGAAGAGGACGGACTACACGAAGCTCCCTGTTTAAATCCCGTAAAACTTCGGGGATAAACGTTCAGACCAAAAAACCTTACCGCAACCCTGTGCCAGACGGCCCAAATTAAACACGGCTTCGGGTCGTTTCAAAATTCGGGTGATAACAAAACGCACACCGAAACTAACGATTTGCAAAACGCCCACACACATCCACATTATAACTAGAGGCCAGCCTAAAATACCCTTGTCTGCTGCTTCATGTGTTGGGGCCTGACCAAAGGCAAAATTACGGCGCCAGACATATTTCATTGTCGCGCGTGACGCCGGAACATGTTCCAAAGTCACGGCCGCATTTGTCCAGGCAATACGAATATCTTGTTTTTCCAATTGCCGGAATAAGGCATCATCTTCCCCGCCCGTATGATTTAGAGACGTGTCGAAAGCCGGTGTTGGCAGAGTGACTTTCTCACGATCAATAAAGCAATTTCCAGTTCCTATCCCGCGCTCAATCAGGCCATCCTCGCCAGGGTTTTTGCGAGAAAATAACGGACGCATCTTGTCATAAAACGGGTTATCGGAATCTGGCATGACGGCGTTCACTGGGCCGAAAACCAACGCGGCATTAAACTTTTTGGCTGCGTCCACCATTGGTTGAACCCAAGGGGAGCAAGCTTCCATGTCGTCATCTAAGAATAAAATGTAACGACCCTTCGCGGCGGCGAGCGCACTGTTTCTAGCGTTACTTACGCCAGGTTCGGGAACGTGAATATAGACAATGTTCATGTTTGATGTTGAAATTTTTTGACTGACTAATGACTTAGCACTGGCCTTAGGGTCATTGTCAGCAATCACAATTTCAATGTCAAAGTCCCTTAATTCTTCATTTTCGATGCTGGCTAGGGCACGCGCCAGCGCGTCCGGCCGTTTATAGGTCGGGATGATGATAGATAGGCAATTTTCAAATGTGTTCATGAGGTATGCCGCCTTTTAACAATCTTTCGGAACGCGTCATCAACAGTCATGACCCGAAGGCCACTGTCACGGACAGCGTTTACAATTTTTTGAAATTCATGGGGGGTGCAACCAAAGTCACTCGGTTTTTCTCGAACATCATGTGTGAAGAAATTAAGCCATTGGGGGGTAGTCTTTGCAGCCTCTATCTGCTGGAGCGCTGCATCAAATCTGGATCCGGAATAAATTCGGATGGCGTTGAGTAAATTGGCATCTTGCCAAGGTGTTGTAGGGGATAATACGCCTCGTAAGGTCTGAAACCGTTTCCGAAGGGCCTTTTTCAAGGGCGGGGAAACATGCCCAAACGGATAAGCGAAATGGCGACTCCGAGGTAGACCTAGCTCTTGTAGCGCCATTTGGTTGCGCTCCACATCTTCTATATATTCGCGCGTACTCACGGTATTTGAACTTAGGTGGGAGTAGGTATGATCCGCTATTTCATGGCCGCGATTATGTATATCGACGATGTCAGATATCTCCATGTGGCGGCCAAGATGATTTACCGTGCCGCATAAGCCGTAAGCCACATAAACGGTCGCACGCCAACCTTCTGCTTCCAACATGGGAAGCGCTGTTTCTATCGCTGACGCGGGGCAGTCATCAAAACCAAAGGAAACGATTGATGCGTCAACGTTTGGCAAGAGAGACCGTGATAGTCCGCGCGCGATAAAACGATTAGCTTTAAAGAGCACTTCGCTCATGACAGCGCATCCGCATAATGGGAGGCTCGCCAGAGTTTTAAAGCGGTCAATCGCGCTCGCATAGGCAGGATGTGTGTCTTGACGAATAATTTCAGAATAGGACGCATCAAGCTTTGTCCCGGAACGCGCCCCAGCGACTTTGAAATTTTAAAGAGGGGCAGATGCTCTGCCAACTCCGGGTGAGCATTCGTAAAACGCCGATAGTTTGGTCCTGAGGTGGCAAAGCGCTGCAGGAGTGTCTCTGTCGTTTCTAATCCCAAATGGACGGCAGGGTTTTCGATATGAACCAATTTGAACTGCTTGGAAACGCGGGCCGCCCACTCGCTGTCCTCCCAGCCCCACCCTTCAAACCCGGAATCGAAGGGCTCCATGTGTAAAACGTCCCGACGCACGCACAGGTTTGAGGAGGCTACATATTGCGGACCTGCGGCTTGACGCTCATCCAATGTCAAACAATCAGATATCTCTGAAAGCGCGCGGTGCATATCGCGGTCAGCATCTTCTTGCTGCGTTTCGACTTCGAAACCCCCAAATAGAATATCTGCGCCGCAGGTCTCGATAAAGGAAAGATAGTTTTTTAAGAACACATCTTGTGCAGGACGCATATCTGCGTCCAAAAATAAAACCCAGTCTCCGCGTGATTTTACAAACAACTGGTTTCGGGCGGCTGAGCGACCATTGTTTTCCGTGTTGGTGATGAGGCAAACTGGGCCTTTTGAACGCTCCACAGCGTCCGTCATTCGAGCTGTCAATTCCGCATCATTTGTGCCGTCGTCATACAGGAGGACTTCGATGGCTTGGCCTCCGATTTGGGCATCTAAACGCTCAAGTAAATCTCTGGCGTCGTCTTTATAGAACGGAATCAAGACAGAAAGGCGGGGAACCGCCATTGAAAATGATTGACTGATGTCGAGCGAGAGCGTCATTCTGCAGCCTCTGGAAAAGGTGTCGTTTTGATACGGGAAAGCAAACCCAAAATAGTGTCGCGACAATCTGCGATGTTCAATATCCAACAGGCAAAAAGATAAACCGCGACGCCAACAACACCTTTTATAACGAGCGTAATAAAGCCAGGCTCCATCGCATCTAATGGCAAATTAAATACGGCGGTGGCCATTAGAGCGCTACAGGCTGAAATTTCAAACGCTGCGCGGAGGGGAACAGGCAGCGGATAGTCCCGTCGTGCCAATACAGTCGCAATGATGATGGCGACAGCGTAGCTTAGCATCGTCGCCCAAACAGCGCCCATTAATCCATATGCGGGGATTAAAACCAGGTTTAGGCCTAAATTTAGAATTACAGGCAAAACCAGCGCCCAGACAAATTTATGTGTTTGCCCGGAAAGCATAAATGCGCGGTGGACATAATATGTCATGAACCCGTTGAGGAGCCCTGCAAAGGCAATCCATGGCATAACCATGACCGCATTTTCCCTGAGGCCCTCTCCGAGAATGAACCCTGCGTCTTTTGAGACCAAGGCAATTCCTGTTGCCGCCGGTACGGCAATCCAAAGCAAAGTTGCGCCATATTTTTTTAGAACATCTTGTGATCCTTGTGTGCCTTGTTTTTCCATTGCGGTGACGGCGACGGGTGTCACAGCCATAGAAACCCAGACGAATAGAATTTCTAAGCTACGATTGGCGAGATTATATCCGGCATTATATTCGCCGGCAGAAGCCTCGCCCATAATGGCAAGAATAAGATACATGTCGGCGGAATTTAAAGCATAAGACAGCAGCAATCCGATGCAGAGCGGAGCGCCATATTTGAAGTACGTCTTGGCTTTCTTCGGCTGATATTGGCCGCCGCGCATGTGTCTCCACATGAAAATGAAGTCTAACCCTCCCACTATTAACAAGCCGCAGATGATACCGACAAACGGTGCTGCAGCATTTAGCGGGGTGTAGATGATAAATAATATACCCAACGTAAAGCTGATCAGCGTGTAGGACGAAAATCCTAGAGAATATCTTTTTATCCGATGGGCTGCTTTGTGAGCTTCCATGCCGAGGTTGAATATGACCTGCAGACATGTTGACCCAAGAGCGAAGTAAAGCACAAAGACCAATTTGGAATCAAGTGGAGCCAGGGTGAGAGCCGCCATTATCGCGGCAAAGCCGATGAGGCCTGTTGTTAGGGCCAGTCGGTAAAGCGTTTTCAAATGTGACGCGACATCGTTTTCCCGCTCTGCGCGGGCTTGAAAACGTGCCATGGCGGCTTCCATCCAGGTGAACAGTCCCATGTGCACGAATTGGGTGGTTATCATGGCAATCGCGTAGATCCCGAATTCCGACGGCTCTAAAAGGCGCGTCAAAATCGCAATCGTGCCGAATGCGGTCACCACATTGGCCAGATTCACCGGCAGATATGACAGAATGGATTTACCGAGCATGGTGATTAGCGGACGTTCGTCCGATCCCCCAATAAGACTGGAAGCGTTTTCAACATAATGTAAATATCCCAAAGAACATTTGCTTTTTCGATATATTCCACATCCAGTCGTACGCGTTCTGCAACATCGGATCCGTCGTGCAAGGGACCGCGTGAGCCGTTGATTTGTGCCCAGCCCGTCATGCCCGGTTTGACTTTATGACGATGCGCATATTCATTGACGAGGTCGATGCTTTCCTTGCCTTGAGTTTTCATTCCCACAGCATGAGGACGTGGTCCCACAAGCGACATTTCACCTTTTAGAACATTGATAAGTTGTGGCAGTTCATCCAGCGAGGTTTTACGGATAAATTTCCCGATTTTTGTGACGCGGGCATCCCCGACGACAGTTTGCTGTTCAGCTTTCAAATCAGCTTTGTCGTTCCGCATAGACCGAAATTTATAGACGTTGAAAACGCGGTTATTGAAGCCGTGACGCGGTTGTTTAAAGAGGGCCGGGCCCGGACTGTCGAGGCGAATTATGAGCGCGATTGCGCCAAGAATAGGTGAGCCGAGGACAAGTGCGGTGGCCGATATGCCAATATCCATCAACCGTTTCATGGCCGTATGGCGGCCGGACTTCGGATTCCCGGTGACATCCCGCAGGCTAATTTCTGCAATCTCCGAGACGCGTTGTTGAACGTGGTTAAGCGTCTCAAATTCATCAACGACAAAAGCGATACGGTTGGGCAGTAAACGTACGCGGTCGACGAAGTCTTGTTTCCGTTTATTGGCCATAGAGGGCAAAGTCACAACGATACGGTTGACATAAGGCAGCGCGTCCCAATTATGCAGGTCTTCAACTGTTCCGACAACGGGAACACCGTGAATATTGTGCGGTGCGCGCGCCATACGATCATCGAAAATGGCGAGAATGTTCAGTTCTTTCGTCTTCGCATTCTCTTCAATAATGCGGCGAGCACTCTCTGTTGCACCGAGCATGACAATGGTAGGCGAGAGCGCGCCTCGTTGGTGTAGACGGCGGATTTGCAGATGGTAAAAACCATGTAGGACAGCCAGCAGGGCGATGGCGCCTAATCCAGCCTTTGCCAATGCATCCGGCTGGAAGGTTTCCGGCCGAATAATCAAAGCGATGGCGAGCCAAACTCCTAATGCCGAAAAGCTGGCAATCATGACTGTCTTGATATGTGAGGTCCAAGCGGTGGCAGCGTTAAAGCGATAGGCGTTGGAAATAAACAATCCGGCGATAAAAATGACGGAGCCGAGGATTGACGCCGCGACAGGGGCCATAATGCCACGCTGATTTGAACCTGTATATCCGTTCCAGATCCCCAGTGCGATAATCGCGCAAACTAAAATGACGTCCAAACTGCGTAATCCGAACCGTAATGCACTCATATTCGTCTGGCGACGAGGGACGCTAATATCTGATGTCGTCAAGCGTTTGCGACGACGATCGACTTTTGGTGTGTCAGCTGTTTTCGGACGAACCTTGCTCGCGTAATTCTCTAATCGGGAATCGGCAGAGCCGCGCTTCTCATCACCTTGTCTGGCAACGGTTCGTGCCGGAGTTCGGGCTTCTTCATTTGCGTGTAAATTCGCGGCTAACGTCGCGTTCTTTAAGTCTCGTATTGGCATTCAACCCACCTGTTTTTCAAAATACATACACGCATGAAGGAAATATCCCGTAAACGGACATCATGTTTTCTCACATGCAGATGCTACGCCCGGTGGTCCGGCCTGTTTTATGTCGGGGCAGATTGGGCGATTTTATGGTTAATATATGATGAAGTTGAGATGGAGGTGCAATCAGGCGCATTAAGGGTTGCAGGGGGGGGGCGAAATCGCTAGTCCCGCCAGCGGAGACGTGGCCGAGTGGTCGAAGGCGCTCCCCTGCTAAGGGAGTATGGGTCATAAGCCCATCGAGGGTTCGAATCCCTTCGTCTCCGCCATAATACGAACCTAAGTCACTGTTTTCATTATACATTTATGAACAACATACTTTTGGTTCCCACTTTAGTTCCCACTTTTCTGAATCGGATTTCGTATTTTTCTCGGCAAATGATTCGAGGGCAATGGTCTTCTTATGCAGGTTTGAGTTGCCGATTTCAGAATTTGGTGAATTCTGTCCGGTCTGCGTGGAAAGAACAGTTCTGCCTCACAATCATGAGATCCATACTTATAGCCAATTAAGTCAACTTTCTCTGGTGCGCTCTAGTTACGTCATTGGATCATACGCTTTTTAGAAGCGGTAATTTGAGGTCTGTCGGGTAAAACGCGTGGAAGTTCGAGTCTTCTCGGCCGCACCACTTTCCTGACATTGCAAAGAGCGTAAGCCTTTGAAAAGTCTCGGAAAATCTCTCTTTCCTTTACTTTCCACACGCTAACTCGCGCGATTTGCCTAACTTCTTGCCCCACAATTGGGCAGACAAAGTGTTGACAGAAGATGGCTATATGAGGTCGATTCAGCGTCCAGATCAGTATTTAAAACTACGCAACGACATTTGGCACTATGTGCGCCGCGTCCCGAAAGCGGTTCGCCACATTGATGAGCGTGTCTTGATTTACCGTTCACTTGAAACGGATAGCCGCAAAGTGGCGCGACAACGCCGCGATATATGCGCCGCCGCAGACGACCAGCGCTGGAGCGAGGTTACGCCCAGCCGCTTCGGAACGCCTGCACCTGATGCCGTCATGAAAGACTTACAGCAGCGAGCACAAGCGTTTGGCTTCACCT
>CALFWV010000121.1 GCA_937927825.1 uncultured Caulobacterales bacterium
CCTGCCGGTTTGCGCGGGCTGATTTTCGCGGCCTTGATTGCGGCGATTGTATCGTCCTTGGCATCAATGGTGAACTCAATTTCGACGATCTTCACAATGGACGTTTATAAGACAAATATGGCAACGGGCCGAGATGAAAAACACTATGTCAACGTTGGACGTGCGGTTTCAGTAATTGCAATGATTATCGCCGTTCTCGTCGCAAAGCCATTCATTGGCGGTTTTGAATCTGGTTTCCAAACCGTGCAAGATTTGACGGGCTTTATCGCGCCGGGTGTCGTGGCCGTATTCCTTTTGGGTATGTTCTATAAAAGGGCAAACTCAACGGGGGCCTTCACCGCGCTTATCGTGTCCTTTGTCGTGTCCGCCATCCTCTACACGCTAACGAAAATGGGCCTTATAGAGCTGTCTTTCGTGAATCGTATCTGGTTGATCTTCCTTGCCTGTTTGGGCCTTGGCATTGTGGCCAGCCATTTGACGAAAACCCCTGAAGAAGACCGCCTCGTTCCTCTGAGCGATGTTCAGTTTAAAACCGCGACAAGCTTCAACGTTTGGGCCGTTATCATCGCGGTTATCCTGGTCGTACTCTATGTCGTCTTCTGGTAGGTTTTGACTGGGCTCGCAACATATTCGAGGGTCAGCCTGATTGGGCTGACCTTTTTTATGGCCGCTTGCGGAGGCCAAACCTCGAATAGTCAGGCACTGTCGACGATGAGGCCGCCTGCTATATTGCCCGACGCGGGTCAGGCGCATTTTAGGTCTCGTGTCGCTGAAATTTCCGCCGAAAGCCCCATTCCAAACGGCACGGTGTTAATTGGCGATAGCATCACGGAAGCGTGGATGTGGCAGCGGGAGTTGGAAACCTATCCCTTTGAGCGCCCCGTCAGAAATCACGGCGTAGGGTGGGATGTCACCGAAGGCGCGGTTTCACGATTACCGCTCTTAGAGCCTTCGGCGCCCGACCGAATTTTCATAAAAATTGGAACGAATGATATTTCCTTCAGCGTTCCGTTGGCCGACATGCAGAAAGATTTTGAGACATTGCTCTCGCGTCTCCGACAGCAGGAACCGCAAGCGCAAATCTTTGTCCAATCTGTTCTGCCCCGCGAATCTGATAAATTAGAAAAAATTGCACGCGTCAATGCGATGCAAGCCAAGCTCACACAGGAATTTGATGCCGTTTATATCGACTTGACGTCCGTATTTGCGCAGCCTGACGGAACCCTAGCGTCCAGTCTAACCGACGATGGGTTGCATTTGAATGCGGTGGGCTATGCGCTCTGGGGAGAGGCGCTTTTGCCCTATATTCAGTGAAATTCGAAGTTTTAATAAATGGTCTGGTCAGTGACGACTTTTAAAGATAAGGACTACCTATGATATCCATTGCGAAACAGCTTTTACTTGCGATTGTTCTTCTGCTTCTCGCCCTTTTGGGTCTTTAGCCGCCGAATTTTGCGCAATCCCGACCGTCTCTGACAGGTCGATGGTGAGTTTTCGCGCCTTCTTTTAAGCCAAAATTTTGAGCTCCGATGATTGTCGGCGCCTTGGAATAGGGCTGAATTTCTCAATCTAATATCTCGTGGGCGTTGTTCCCATGCCACCTCCCGATGACAAAGGTTTCGGGAGTCTCAATTTCCATCTTAAAGGCCGCTAACCCACTAGCGTTCCGATTTTCAAACTGAGGATTTCTCATGCTTCGTAATTTTTCACTGAAATCAGTCTCAATTTTGGCCCTGTCCGTCGCCTTAACGGCCTGCGGCACAGATAAAGACACATCGAGCACCGCCCCGGATACGTCGGAGGTGCGCGCACCGGGGTCCGTTGACCCATCAATCTGGCCAAAGGTCGAGAGCCCGGTGGGACTGGACGCCAAGATGGAAGCTCGTATCACAGACATTATGGCGCAGATGACACTCCGCCAGAAAGTTGGACAAATCATTCAGGCTGACATTGGCTCCATCGCGCCGAATGATTTGAAAACCTATCCATTAGGCTCAATTTTGAACGGCGGAAATTCGGCGCCTAATGGAGATAATCGGTCGCCGGCCTCTGCATGGGTGAAACTCGCCGATGAATTTTATGAAGCCTCCAAAGAGGCGTATGGAGATAGCTTATTCATCCCTATGATTTGGGGAACAGACGCGGTTCACGGTCACAATAATATCCCGGGCGCGACAGTCTTCCCGCATAATATTGGTCTCGGCGCCACGCGAAATCCAGAACTCTTAGGCAAGATAGGGGCGATAACCGCGCAAGAAATTCGCGTGGGCGCGCAAGAGTGGACTTTTGCTCCAACCATTGCCGTTGTGCGCGATGATCGTTGGGGGCGGACCTATGAAGGGTATTCTGAAAATCCGGAAGTGACGGCGGCATATGCCGGGGAATTAATTCGCGGAATTCAAGGGGATGTCGGCGCAGAGGATTGGCTGCAGGGGGATCATGTGATTGCAACGGCCAAACATTTCCTCGCGGATGGCGGAACGAACCAAGGCCGTGATCAAGGGGATTCCATCGAAACGGAGGAAGAAATCCGTGATATTCACGGCGCAGGGTATCCACCCGCGTTAGAGGCAGGTGTGCAATCCGTAATGGCGAGTTTCTCGTCGTGGCAGGGCAAGAAATTAACAGGCCATAAGGGGCTTTTGACCGATGTCTTGAAAGGCCAAATGGGCTTTGATGGTTTCATCGTTGGAGATTGGAACGCGCATGGGCAGCTGGATAGCTGTACCAACACGGATTGTCCGGAAGCTCTCCATGCGGGACTCGATATGTTCATGGCGCCAGACAGCTGGCGGGGTTTATTTGAGACCACGCTGAAACAAGCCGAGTCCGGTGAAATTGACTTGGCGCGTTTGGATGACGCCGTGCGGCGTATTTTGCGCGTAAAATTGCGGGCCGGATTATTTGAGGCGGGTAAGCCGTCTTCGCGCGGCGTCGCGGGGCAGTATGATTTGCTGCAAGACCCGGCGTCGAAAGCGGTCGCAAGACAAGCCGTGCGAGAGTCGCTCGTCCTCCTAAAAAATGATGGTGTTCTTCCGCTGTCCAGTGACGCAACCATATTGGTCGCGGGTGACGGCGTCGATAATATTGGCAAACAATCCGGCGGCTGGACGCTGTCATGGCAGGGAACAGGGAATACAAATGCAGATTTCCCGGGCGGGTCGTCCATGCTCGACGGAATTGAACGTCATTTAGCAACCGGATCCGGCAAAGTTATTCAGGCAGATGAAGACGGAAACTATTCCGGAACTCCATCTGTCGCCGTCGTCGTTTTCGGCGAAGACCCCTATGCGGAATTCAAAGGCGATATTGATACGCTGGCTTATAAGCCGGGCGACGATAGCGACCTAAACCTTCTGAAAAAATACCAAGCGGCCGGAGTGCCGACTGTCGCCGTGTTTTTATCCGGACGCGCGATGTGGATGAACCGCGAAATTAATGCGTCAAATGCCTTCGTTGCGGCGTGGTTGCCCGGCTCTGAAGGGGGTTATGCGATGGATGTCTTGTTCGGAAAAGATGACGCGGGCCAACCCGTCGATTTCAAAGGCGTGTTGTCTTACTCGTGGCCGCGCACGGCCATTCAGACGCCATTAAATTACGACGATGAAAATTATGATCCCCTTTTCGCTTACGGATTTGGACTGACATATGATGATGACGGTAAGCTCGCGGCCTTGCCCGAGGACGCAGGTGTGGAGTTGTCCCAAAAGAATGAAAGCGAGTTCTTTAAGGCCGGCAAAGCTGTTTTCCCTTGGGAGATGATTATCGGCGATGCGTCCGGGCGGTTCACGGTCAAAACATCTCAAGCTGAAAGTCCCGGAGGTAAGGTGAAAATCAGGTCCGCGGATGATGGAGTTCAGGAAAACATTCGGACATTGGAATTTAAAGATGCCGGGCGTTTTGAAATTCGGGGAACGCCGGTCGATCTGCGTCGTCAGAATACGGGCGATATGGCACTCTATGTCCGGATTCGCCCGGAAGCTGGCGCGGAGAATAAGTCTGTGCGGCTTGGTCTGGATTGCGGCGAGGGCTGCTCTGTCAATAATGATTTATCGACCGTTTTGCAGGGCGCGAAACCCGGAGAATGGGCAGACGTGTCTGTAAAGCTCTCTTGCATGGGCGCGGCTTCCGGGATGGAATATGTGCGCTCACCCGTTGTGATTGAAAGTGACGGCGAAGCCAAGTTTAGCCTGTCTGATATTCGGCTTGTCGC
Organism: uncultured Caulobacterales bacterium; assembly: GCA_937927825.1. GTDB lineage: Bacteria > Pseudomonadota > Alphaproteobacteria > Caulobacterales > Maricaulaceae > Litorimonas. The sequence goes on from CALFWV010000121.1 coordinate 4,214, forward strand.
AAATGAAGGGCAGGCTGTTTGCCTAAATTAAAGACAATAAAATTTTAATGTAAGCGAGGAATAAATACACCACACGTTTCTTGCGACAAAATGGCAATCAGACCATAAGAGACGAAGTGAAAGAGTGCCTGATTGCGTTGGACCGCAATTAGGGATCTCTTGACAAGGGGAAAATCGATTATGAAAGCTACGATAACAGACGTTGCGAAACGGGCTGGCGTCTCCATGAAGACTGTGTCGCGGGTTCTAAATAATGAACCTAACGTCGCCGAAAACACGCGCGCGCGTGTGAAGGCGATTGCGGATGAGTTACGATATTCGCCCAATCTTGCGGCGCGTGGATTAGCCACGTCAAAGTCTTATCTAATTGCGCTGATGTATGATAATCCGTCGCCAAATTATATCTCCCACATTCAACGCGGAGCGATTGATGCTTGTCGTGAGGCTGGATATCATCTGGTGGTGCAGCCTTTTTCATTGGGCGACCTGGTGTCTACTGACGAGAAAATCCGCACCGTGCGACGTGTTATGGACAGATTGCCCGTGGACGGCGTGATTTTGACTCCGCCCTTGAGCGATAATGCTGCCGTGCTGGAGGTGCTGGAAGAATTGAATATCAAATGCGTTCGGGTCGCGCCGAAAAATGGAGGCGCTCAGCCATTTGTTGGAATGGATGACGAAACCGCGTCTTATCAGATGACCCAACATTTATTAAATCAAGGGCACAAAAAAATAGCCTTTATCCGAGGTCATGCGGATCACGCCGCGACATCCCTCCGTCATGCCGGCTATATGCGTGCCATGCAGGAAGCGGGTCTTGTCGTTTCAGAGAACCTCATTGCTCAAGGCGATTTTTCTTTTGAGTCCGGGGCAGCTGCGGCGCGCAAACTCTTGGGTGGTCAAACCGAAGATATTCCAACAGCAATATTTGCATCAAATGATGATATGGCCGCAGCCGTTATATCCGTTGCGGGGCAGATGGGATTGAACGTACCGGAGACTCTCTCAGTCTGCGGATTTGACGATACGCCGCTGGCGCGTGTGGTATGGCCCGCTTTGACGACAGTTCGACAGCCAATCTATAAAATGGGGCATCAGGCGGCCAAAGAATTAGTCCGACGTTCCGACGAGCAGTCGGAAAAAGGGCAAATATTAGACTTTGAAATTATGCTCAGAGACTCGGTAGCAAAGTTGAAATAAAGTATGCGCCACACAAAAATTTCTCAATTTTCGAAACCGAACATTTGTTCATGTTGACAGCGCTGTCATTACTGGACATATCTTTTTCAAGGTCGCATTAATCGACCCGCATGGACGGAGTTGTTATTCGTCTGTTTAGAGGGAAATAAGGTGGATCATTCAAGCTCCAAAGAAGCCAGGTCCAAGGCCGGTAGCAACCCATCAAAAGCGGAGGCGGCGCAAGAAGCGGGGTCAGCATTTGTACCCGTTGATCCGTTCGAAATCGTTGTGTTCGGCGGAACGGGTGATTTGGCCCGCCGCAAACTTATCCCGTCTCTATATCACCGCTTTTGTGATGGGCAGATTCCGAAAAAATCCAAGATCATTGGTGCATCACGATCAAAATTGTCACGCGATGAATATCTGAAAATGATAACAGCGGCTTATCAAGAATTTCAGCCTGATGCGGAT
>CALFWV010000122.1 GCA_937927825.1 uncultured Caulobacterales bacterium
GATCAGGCTTTCGCCCATTGTCCAATATTCCCCACTGCTGCCTCCCGTAGGAGTCTGGGCCGTGTCTCAGTCCCAGTGTGGCTGATCATCCTCTCAGACCAGCTATAGATCGTCGCCTTGGTGAGCCATTACCTCACCAACAAGCTAATCTAACGCGGCCCCATCTATCAGCGATAAATCTTTCTCCCGGAGGACGTATACGGTATTAGCAGTCGTTTCCAACTGTTGTCCCGTACTGAAAGGTAGGTTGCCACGCGTTACTCACCCGTCTGCCACTGTCCACTACCCGAAGGTAGCTTCTCGTTCGACTTGCATGTGTTAAGCACGCCGCCAGCGTTCGTTCTGAGCCAGAATCAAACTCTCAGGTTGAGAGTGAACTGACTATGTCGTTGTTAATCGTTCGTGATCACCGAAGTGATCAAGAACCACTGACGTATGAGATATAAATATCTCTACGTTTGCGTTCAAAGAAAATTACGAGTTCCTCAAATCATCCTAAATACATAAGACAACCCAAGCAATGTCATAACTTTCGAAAAGAAACTTCAGACATATGTCGTTCATTTGATGTGCAGCTTGTTGCCAAGTCTGCTCACAGCCGAACGCCGCCTGCGTCTCTCTTCCCAATATTCACGATGTAAAACAGCTGGTTACGACGATAGTCGTTTCCAAATTAAAAGCCCCGCTCGAGGAGAGGGGCTCCCGTGTCCCGCTGGTTGACTGTGTGTCTCTCAGCGAGGAGCGCTATATAGGTAAACGAATTTTTTTCCGCAACACCTTTTTTCAAGAAACCGCATAAAAAACTGTTTTTCTTGCAGCTAACAAAGCTTGTGCTACGGAAACCCCCATAAAACCGTGGTTTTGATGAACCACTTCTCCACAGGGACACCCAAAATGGCCGCCAAAATCCAACATTTTAAACGCTTTTCTGCGCTTTTATGGCTTTCAACCGCTCTTTTGCAGAATGGCTGCATAGCAGAAAGCCATAAAAATAGCAATTCGGGCGGTTCGACATCGCAAATGGCATCCGAAAAAAATGCTGAGTCAGGCAAATTATATACAGCGGCGAGTCGAAAAGCTGACGATTCGACCCCGAAAAACATTATTGTCTTCATCGGGGACGGCATGGGCATCTCGACAATCACCGCCGGACGTATCTTTGTGGGTCAGGAAATGGGGCAGCGCGGTGAAGAACACGAGCTCTCATTCGATAAATTTCCGCAACTTGCCCTCGTCAAGACATATAATACGAATGCGCAAGTTCCGGATTCTGCCGGAACGGCCACGGCAATTCTGTCCGGTTACAAGACAAATATCGGCGCGGTGAACGTTCGGCCCTCTGCCAGTCTCGATGAAATGTTCCTGGAGGGCTGCGGCGCGGACACGCTTCCGACCCTGACGGACAAAGCCAAAGCTGTACAAAAATCAGTTGGCGTCATTTCAACGGCCCGCCTGACCCATGCCACCCCCGCCGCCATGTACTCACATTCCGTCAGCCGGGACATTGAAGCGGATAAGGACCTGCAAGACCCGTTCAATTATGAGGGCTGCAAAAGCATTTCACAGCAATTGATTGAGAGTGATGTTGATCTCGCCCTCGGCGGCGGGCGCAAGGAGTTCACAGAGGAACAAATTGCCGCTTGGCTTGGAACGGTGGTCGGCACAAAGGCGGAGATGATGGCAGCTCCAACAGATGAGCCCCTCCTCGGCTTATTCAACCACAGTCATATGTCTTATCAAGCGGACCGCAGCGAAACCGAAGAGCCGTCCCTCGCCGAAATGACCACCTATACAATAGACCGCCTGTCCAATGACAAGGATGGCTATGTCATGATGGTCGAGGCCGGGCGTATTGACCACGCTCACCACGGCACCAATGCCTATCGGGCCTTAAAAGATCTGCAGGCTTTGGACGACGCGGTCGCGGCCGCCGTTGCGAAAGCCGGAGATGACACGCTTATCCTTGTCACGGCAGATCACAGCCACGTCTTTACAATCGCGGGTTACCCGGCGCGCGGAAACCCAATCTTGGGGCTTACGCGCAGCGTTGACCGAGAAACCGGCGGACCCGCGGCTGACTATAGCTTGGATGAAGACGGCAAACCTTACACTACGCTTGGTTACCACAACGGGCCGAATATCCGCGAAATAGACTCTGATGCGCTCACCGATAATCTGGTTCAGTCCCCAGATTATCGCCAACAAACCGCCGTTCATTTAGGCAGTGAAACCCATGCGGGTGAAGATGTGGCGCTTTTTGCGACCGGACCCGGTGCGCACCGCTTTAACGGCGTCATGGAGCAAGATGAAATCGGCCAAATTTTAGCGAATCTACTGGCGGGCAATTAGCGCCCAAACCCAAGCCGCCCCCGACATTATATATGCAACCAAAAACCTATCCATAGATGCAACCAAAAACCTATCCGGATTTACGAGGGCCGCAGCGGCGAAAACTGCTCCGGATACCGCTGTTTCCATGGGAAATTCGCGGCCTGCCGCGCGCTTTGGCAACGGCAAAAGCGGATGTCACAGGCGCGCCGCCCGTCATCGTGGTTCCGGGGCTTTGGGCGACGGATAACACGATGTGGGCGCTGCGGCGGTTTTTGGTGAAGTCAGGCTATGACGCGCAAGGCTGGGGTTTGGGTCGCAACCTGGCCGGGCGTGGCTGGACCGGCAAAATTTCCGACCTGTCAGAGGGGTGGGCAATCGGCGAGCGCGGCCGCTCTAATCACGGCGAAGGCAGCGTCCCGGCGCTCTGCGATACATTCGGCGCATCGGTCAAACGCCGAAGCGAAGCGGCGGAGCAGCCCATCGCTTTAGTGGGCTGGAGCTTAGGCGGATTTTTGGCCAGAGAAGCCGCCCGCGATTACCCAAATCATGTGCGCGGCGTGATTACACTTGGCAGCCCTTTGGTGGGCGGACCGAAATATAGCTTTGTCAATGGCCGCTATCGCCGGCGCGGATTAGATGTCGATTGGATTGCAGAGCAAACCATTCGCCGACATGACGTTCCGATTCAATGTCCGGTCGTCTCTATTTATTCCAAACATGACGCTATCGTCCATTGGAGCGCATCTATTGATCGTTGGACACCACA
>CALFWV010000123.1 GCA_937927825.1 uncultured Caulobacterales bacterium
GAGATATTCGCCGAGCATCTCTTCTGCATTCTTTACAACATCGTCAACGGAGAAGGCGAGACGTACGCCGCCTTTGGCATCTTTGGGGGCGCCGATGAAGGTTCCCTTGCCGCGGCCACCTGCGTGGATTTGTGATTTAACGACCCAAAGTGGTCCGCCAAGTTTTTCTGCCGCAGCTTTTGCTTCGGAAGCGTCGAAAATTGCGATACCTTCGCTGACTGGGGCGCCGATGGATTTAAGGACAGCTTTGCCCTGATATTCGTGAATATTCATGGAGGTTCCATTTTGCGGAAATTGTCGAATGTGGAGGCGTTATAACGCCCTGCGCCCCCGTCGCAACCGTCCAGTGGCAACCTTTCGCCAAGATTCGCATATACGGCTTATGCAAAGAACAGCATCCACATGGTCCGGCCCGGCATAAAGGCGAACGCCCCGGGAATCAGAAGGGCCGCGAAATACATGGTCAGAACATGTCTTTTATGGGTTTTCACATTGCCTTTGCGAATAGAGCTGACGACCTGATACAGCCCGATGAATGTGATGGGGACAAATATGTGAATCCATGAGAGTGACCCGTTATTAATTTCACGAATGAAGACTGCCGTCGTGGCCGTCGCAAACATGAGCAACCCGAATATCCGCCCTGCCATTTTATGTGCCTTCGTCCCCTTCCGCCGCACAAGCACATAAGCGCCGAGGAAAAATGCGCCTGTTGCCGCCAGCATATGAATCTGTATGGCGAGACTTGCGTGCGTGAAATATTCGATATTCATGGTCGTCTCCTTTTGATGAGAGCAACCAAGCGAATGCCTGCTTCTTTCGCCAGTGCATTTACGCCAATTGCCCGCTTGCCTTCGCGAACCGACTTGAATTTTTGGAGCCTGCCGTTCACGATACGCGAATGACAGGCCTCAACCTCCACGAATGATGCAGTTTTTTGGCAACCGTTTTATCAAGGGCCTGCTGACCCCTATTTTGGCCGGGGTCGTTCTGGCTATATTAGCCCCCTTCGGCACCAGCTATTTGGTAGCGCCGTTAAGGTTTATGTATTGGATAGGTTTAGCGCTTGCCGGCGGGTTGGGCGCAATGGTCGTTGATATTATTCTCCGTCGGAAAGCCCCCGATATATCGGTCTGGATTTGGGCGGCCCTGCAATCAGCCGGCGCCACCTGCGCTGTCGCGCCTTTTGTCTTCAGTCTCCACGCCCAGTCGGGCTTCATGTCCATAGTGATGACGTTCTTTTACATTTGGGTCGTCGCCGCCGTCATTACAGCCTTCGGCCAACTATCCGCACGCAAGGAAATCACGCCGTCCCTAGAGCCTCCTCGCCCGCCGCTTTTGGAGCGCCTCCCCCCGAAATTCCGAAGCGCAGAACTTTATGCGATAAGCGCTGAGGACCACTACGTCCGCATCCACTCTGCCGCTGGGGAACATATGTTATTGATGCGGCTGTCAGACGCGGAGGACCTGGCCTTACCCCTCATCGGATTAAAGCCTCACCGGAGTTGGTGGGTTGCGGAAACGGGAGTTGCAGAGCTCGTCAAATCAGAGGGTAAATTACAGATAAAGCTAAAATCCGAATTGATCGTCCCCGTCAGCCGGGAAGGCGCAAAACGGGTCCGAAAGGCTGGCTGGGCCTAAGCCCTCATGCCCGGTTGCCGCACATATTAAAATAATCGTTTCAATATGGAGACGTCAAAAGTATTGAATTTAGGATACTGAAAACCCCGCGTCCGATAAGGGGACATCGGAGCGGGGTCAGTTTCAGCCTTAAATAGGGGGAAGGGCGCGGCTGAGTATAACCTATATACGCCTAATCCAGAGAAACGTTCAAAATATTTTCACCTAAAGTTAGATAAATCTTACTTTCTTCCCATTCAGGCGCGGAAAACGGGTCAGAGGCATCTTTCGAAAACGCATATTTTTCTGTCGGCATGCCGAAGGCATTCGTATCGAGTGCGCCGTTTCCATTCGCATCATGAAAAACCTTAAAGGCATAGTCTCCAGCAGGAAGATTGTCGAAATTAATGGAGGTTTGGGCCGATTTTACAGTCACTTGAGCCCCGCGAAACGGCGCCGCTTCTGAGTCAAAGGCGTCTTCACTATTGTAAAGCGCCACCATAATCTGACCCGACTGTTTTGCGTAGCCCCCGACATCAAGGACCAAGGTCGCCGAGGAGGCCGACATGTTCACCGGCGGCTTCACAGGCGTCGCCACATCATTTGTTACGGACGTTGTCGCCTGCGTTACCTCGGAGACCTTTTCCATAGACGTTTTCTCGGGCGTGCTGGCGCAAGCGCCAAGGGCTGTTGCAGCGAGGACGGAGGCCAAGCTGATTGCTTTTATTTTAGATGAGATTTTTAAATGTGTCATAGTTTCCTAATGCCTAAACTGTAAATTCAGTTCCATTCCTTTCATTTCCCCTTGCCCTCACCGAGGCTTGAACCTATCCGCCCCATGCCTTGACTGCGTCGAGGACGCTAGACGGCACGGACGGGTGGCTGAGCGGTTGAAAGCGCCGGATTCGAAATCCGGTATGGATGCAAGTCCATCGGGGGTTCGAATCCCTTCCCGTCCTCCGCACTCGCATATCAGACCCACTCCGCAGCGAAGAGATTTGCGGCAATCCCGAGCGCGCCAGGACGTCAGCGACCGCCAATAGCGCCTAGGACGCACTCGCACTCACATTTTTCGTCAAGTGTGACCGCCGCTGAGAGACTAATTTCATTGCGCCCTGCACGGAAACCGTCTTGTCCGTAGGTTTAAACATCGCGGCGGTGCCGACGTAACGTTTGACTTGCTCGCCGTCCCAGTAATCGGCCCAAATCTTATTTCCGTCCAAAAAAGATACCGTCATGGGCAGGCTGCCGCTCTTTAATATAACGACGCTCCCGACGCCGATGCGGTTCACATTTTTGTCTTTCTTCATAGCGAAAGACTGAAACCGTGATTCTGCGGAGCCGCAAAACACTTGCATATTTTATGGTTAACGGATCGTAAACGCCCCTCGCGGGGGCGCCCCTATTTTAGCGACAGATAGATACGCAAGCCGCCTCTCTCTTCGGTCGGAGCGGAGGATTTCGCCAGTCAATCTAATCTTTCAGCGACGGTTCCATCTCTTGGCAATCCGCGATGATTTTTTCGACGGCTGCAACAGATGTCATAAACATTTCGCGTTCGTCGTTTTTCAAACGGATGTTCATGACTTTTTCAACGCCTTTGGCGCCAATCATGGCTGGCGCGCCGACATATAGGCCCCGCACACCGGCGATTTGACCGGCCAAACGAACGGCACATGGCAAAATACGTTTCTTGTCACGGAGATAGCTCGTCGCCATTTCGATGGCAGATTCGGCAGGCGCATAGAACGCAGAGCCATTGCCCAGCAGGCCAACGATTTCGCCGCCGCCTTTGCGCGTACGCTCGACGATAGCGTCGATGCGCTCTTGCGTTGTCCATTTCATCTTAATCAGATCAGGGATCGGCACGCCGTTCACTGTGGAGTAGCGAATGAGCGGCACCATTGTATCGCCATGCCCCCCGAGAACGGAGGCGTGAACATCTTCAACGGAAACGCCAAATTCATCAGCAAGGAAATAACGGAAACGCGCGCTATCCAAAACGCCCGCCATGCCGACGACTTTGCGCGGAGGAAGGCCGGAGAATTTCTGCAGCGCCCAAACCATCGCGTCGAGCGGGTTGGTGATGCAGATAACAAAAGCTTTTGGCGCATGTTCTTTAATGCCTTCAGCGACCTGTTTAATCACGCCGAGGTTTTTGCCAATCAGCTCGCTGCGGTCCATGCCCGGCTTACGCGGGAAACCCGCCGTGATGATACACACATCTGCGCCGGCGATATCAGCATAATCAGCCGTACCGCGAATTTTTGCGTCTTTGCCAAAAACGGGGGCGGCCTCTGACAGGTCCAGCGCTTTGCCTTTAGCTGTGCCTTCAAAGATATCGAACAGGACAATATCGCCAAGCTCTTCGCGGGCCGCGATGTGAGCCAATGTTCCGCCGATCATGCCGGCGCCGATAAGAGCGATTTTTGCGCGTGCCATAGAGAATCTCCGAGTTGGCGTGTGTCGTTGGCGGCCCTTTAGCGGGCGAAACTGCGCGGGGCAATGTCACGTTTCCGTTTTGATGCGTGAGAGGGGCAGACATACGAAAGGGTTTGCAGCCCATCATCCTGATTTCAGGGCGGGTCTGCCGATTGTATTCTGTGGGAAGTAAGGACTGCCCGCGTGGTTGGTCTCCGCGACGGAGTACCGAAGATGAATAACTATGTTTTACGCGAAACCGTGGATTGGTTTGTAAAACCATTCCACATACCACGCGGCTGCGACGTTTTACGGGCCGGCCTGGTTCAACCCTTTGCAAACCGCTCATGCCGTCGTTGAACTTGTCGGTTTCAACTAACGAACACTACAGCCCAAAGTCAGGCTCCTATCCCCGTAAGATAACGAGCTAGCGTATCATAGCAGGCCCGTTTCACACGCAGCCCCTCAAACCGGTAAGTCGATATCTTACTTGTCCCATGTCTGAGAGAACGAGTTTAATATGCGCCATAAAACCGAAAGTGCGGACGGAGTTTTTTGAGTATTTTATAAGCGGTTGAAAGGTGGGGAAGTTTTTCTCGCAATGGGTATCTGAAATGAGGATTAAGTTCTGAAAGCCATAAAGCTTCACCACGTCATGACACGAAACTCTCCTTATCCTGACACGAAAGTGCTTGCGGGGTTCACGGTCTGCCCTCACCTTCCGTCCAAGCGAAAGGATTGTATTATGAAACGCACAGAGAAAATCGAGGTTCGGGTCTCACTGGAAGAAAAGCAAACCCTGAGCGAACTCGCCAAACAAGACGGCGACAGTGTAAGCGGCCTTATCCGCGGGCTTGTTGAAAAATACATAGCTCTCAACGCGGCGAATACGACTCGCAAATTGCCGAAATGGCAGATCGCGGCGGGATTAATTGTCGCCGCCTTTATCGGTCATGCTCTGACCCTCCTCCCAATGCATTTACATGAGCGTGGACATCAAAGTGCAGACATCACTCCAACCTATTGGGTGCATGGCGCGATTGGACGGGCCGCATTTGGCGTCGGCGTTAGCGAGAAACAGCCCACTCAAAGTGTGAACATACAGAATGAAAACGGTGAAAACATGATTGTTAGACTGGTCTTCAAACCCACGGGTAATGGCTCAGGCACATTGAATTTGAAAGTTTGTGAGATCGAAACAAATGATGAATGCGTCACTGCATTTGGAGGAGACATGGATATAAGCCGCCGCGCGCCATCGGTTTTGGGAAACAGCACAAAATCAGGCAAACCCATCCATGTTTTCGTTCAAGAAATGGCTTAGGCAAATAGCGCCTAAGCCATAATTTTATCTAACGTCTTTGCTGACGGGGTTCCGGACGTTTTCTGATGTCCCTGCGGTCAAACCGATTTTCTTCTGTTTTCTGATCTGTATCAGCCACACCATTGCAATCCGCATCAACTGCGCCGGATTCTGTGACGCAGGCCGGCGCTTCTTTGACACCAAAGTTTAGCGTCACATTTTCAGTGAGACGGTCCTCGCCTCCGCTGGAAGATGCGGCCAATGATAGGTCTTGGAAATTTGCTTTTCCCGCTCCGCTTCCGGATCCCATGACTTGCGCATCTGGTGCGCCCGTCTCTTCACTGCTCCCATCATTTACAGCACCTATGGCAATAATTGCGCCCAACCCGGGTGCCTTCTGACCCGCAGCTTTTTGCTCTACAGCTTCGGTTTTGACATCGGACGGCTTGTCCGCGCTCTTGTCTTGCGCGAAGGCTGTTGCTGTTAGCGCGAATGAAATCGCGGCTGTCGAAGCGAGTATTTTGGTTATCATAATGAAGTCCTCTTTTAAGTTATGAGAACAGTGCGCCCGTCCCCTATGGCTGTCTGTGATGGCGATCACGGATGAATTGAGGCTGAAACATTTATTACTTTTATGCAAGGTTAGTCTATCTTCCCGCTCGCAAACTCGCTCAGCAGTTCCGCATATCCCTCGCCGCCTTGCCAGTATGGCGTGATTTGGATGAGAGTCATGAAGACGCCTTGATCGATGAGACGTTTTTCCGGCGCGGTGCCGAACCGTAAGTCATGATATTGCAGCCAGAACGTAAAATGCTGCGCCAAGCGACCCGCAAGCGCGCCCTTTTCGCCCTCGTCAAACTTGAGCTTATCGAGGTCTTCCAACGTCGAGAGGAGTGAGAAGGCCGCGCGCTCTTTTAGTGCAAGAATGCGTGAGAAAGGTCCGCGTAATTCGGGAATTCGTTGCAGCAACTCCCCCTGATTTCGATAGAAAAAGCGGAAGTCGAAAATCTCTTCAAAGATAATGTAGAGATAAATCCAATTATCTTCAATCGCGAGCGGGTCTTTCAGCGGGGCTGAGAGGACCTGACGAATTTCGACGTCGAAATCTTCGAAAAGGGCGACGATGATCTCGTCTTTGCCCTTGTAATGATAATAGAGATTTCCTGGGCTGATGCCCATGACCGAGGCGATATCAACACTGGAAACCTGTGCCTCGCCTTCATTGTTGAAGAGCTCCAGCGCCGTAGCCAGGATTTTGGTTTTCGTCGCGGAGCGGGTCAAACCCGTGTCTCCCCACTTATGTCTTCGCTGCCGGTTTCTTCGCTGCCGGTTTCTTCGCTGACGTTTTCTTGGCCGCAGGTTTTTTGGCCGCAGGTTTTTTTGTTGTTGTCTTCTGCGTTGTCATTTTCTTTTTCGGAGCCGCCCGTTTTCGCGCTGGCGCTTTTTTCTTTGGCGCCGCATCACCAATATCCAGCTTCTCCAAAATTGCGTCGAGTTTAGCCTCCAGTTGGTCCACACGGGCCGCCAATCGGTCATCGCGTTTTTCGGCCGCGCCGGATAAGCGCGCGCGCATTTTTGCGATACGGTCGTCAATTTCGAAATCGGGTTTGATATCTTCAACAGCGGCTTTGCCTTTTCCGACGAGTTCGCTGGCTTTATATTTCCCGACAGTTTCGAGCATTTCGCCCTTTTGAACAAGTTCATCGAAAACTTCAGAACCTTTGCCCGCCAAGCTATCGACCGCGCCTTTAGCCTCGGTGACGGCGCGTCCATATGCGCCAATCCCCGCAAGCCAAATTTTTCGAATCGTATCTTTGTCTGCCGCGTTTTTCTTGTCAGAGGAGGGCTTGGCCATAATTAACTCGCGAATTTGGAATTATAATTAATATAACTTTCTTCGACCGATGGCAATTTCACCGCCTCCACATGCGGCACCTCCACTTCCGGCTCGAGGAAAAATTTCCTGATGATGTCTACAGTTTCGTCCCGCCGGGTCAGCAGAAACAAATGCCCGGCCCCTTTGAGAATGCGGAGTTTGGAGCGTGGTAAAAATGTATCGAGAATTTTCCCATTCACAACAGGAACAATGTGATCATTATCACCCATGATTATGAGCGTCTTGGCCTTTATCCGGCGGATAAAGGGAAGCGTCGAATATCCCATCATCGCTGTGAGCTGAAAGAGATACCCCTTCATCGACGGCGGCATCATATTGATGGAAAACTCACCGGCATTAGCGGCCGCATCACCGTAAAGCGTCTCGAAGTTTTTCTTCAGGAAGTCGCGATCAATATAGCGTTTCGGACTCGCCATTTTCATAAGCGCCTTGGGTTTACCGGGCACCATCGTGACGCCTGTGGTCGTCGCGCATAATATCAGGCGCTTTGTCATTTTCTTATTCTGCCAGGCGAATTGCTGCGCCGGTCCGCCGCCCCAGCTGACACCCAAAACGTCAACCAGAGTATATCCGTTTTCCAACAGGATTTGCTTTGCTGCCTTAGCTACCCACCAAGGACGGTAGGGCACGGTCGGATCCGGCGATCCACCGACCCCCGGCATATCAAATGTAATAATATCGCGCCCCGTAAACGTATCCGCGAAGGCCTGCGCAATTTCGAGGTTTGCGCCAATTCCGTTAAAGAACAACAGCGGGGTGCGCTTGCCGTCCCCTTTATCTACACCCGACCAGATGGCTGTACGGAGTTTTTGATTTCCTACTTTAGAGAAGAAAATACGCGGAAGTGAATGGGCTTCGGCCGGTTCTTCATGACCGTCAATGGCCTTTAGGGTATGTGGCATGCTTTATCTTTCCCGATGCAAAACACTTAAAGCCTTCGCATCAATCACACCCGATTGAGCCCGGATGCATAATCTATTTATACTTATGGCTAGGCGCCGTTCATTATCCAATGCTTAACACAGTGAAGATGAACGTCCGCCATCAGGTGAAAATATATTCGCCCGGAGCTTTGGATTGCGCCGGAAACGCCTTGTTCCCCAGGTTTTTTGGGGCATTTTTCATCTCACCGGAGCGAATTGACAGCCATTTATTCCACCGGAGCCACCAGCTCTCATCCACGGTTTCTGCCGCGTCCAGCCATTTCGTTGCGCGCGGCGGGTGGTCCATATTCGTGAAATAGCGGGCTTTTGGATTGCCCGGCGGGTTTAATAATGACTGTAAATGCCCGGAATTCGACAGGACAAAATCGATTTCTCCGCCGAACAAACGAATATTGCGGTAGCACGCCTTCCACGGCGTAATATGATCGGTGATACCCGCAACCATGAAGCCATCCTGCGTGACAGCTTCCAGATCGACAATATTATCCATGAAAATGACATTTTTATCTTTGCGGAACCGGCGATCTTGGAAAATATCGAGATAATCCGAATGCAGCTGCGCCGGCAGGTTTGTCGTGTCATTATTCCAATAAAGCACATCGAATGGCGGCGGATCTTGGCCCAGCAGATAATTATTGACGACATAGTTCCAGATTAAATCATTTGGACGCATCCAGGCGAAAGCCCGGCCTAATTGCTCGCCTTCTAGGACACCTTTTTTTCTGGACATCCGGCGGGCTTGTTCAATGCCCGAATCCGTCACGAATAATCCAACATCACTGTCGACTTTCTTGGCGTCCAAAACGGACACCATCAGCGTATAACAATTCACCCGATTATCCCCGCGTGCGGCGAGCTCTGACAGGAAAAGCGCGAGGGTCGTGCCGCCTGAGCACGCGCCCGTCACATTGAGGCGCGGGCTGCGCGTGATTTTACGCACCGCATCTGACGCCGCGAACAGGGCGTTGACATATTCTTCTAATCCCCAATGCGCATGTTGGCGTGTCGGATTACGCCAGGAGACAGCAAAGACCTGAAAGCCCATCTTGGTCAAAAAGCGCACCATGGATTTATCCGGCGCGAGGTCAGTCGCGTAAAACTTATTAATTTGCGGCGGGATAATCATTAGCGGGATTTTATAAACCTGATCCGTTTGCGGCTCATATTGGATGACTTCGAGCATCTCATTTTTGAAAACGACAGCGCCGGGACTATTGGCCAAGTTTTCGCCGACTTTGAACGGACGCCCGTCAACTTGGCTGGGCATGCCGCCATTTTTCGTCATGTCATTATAGGCGTTTTGCAAGCCCTTCACGAGGCTCTGCCCTTTGGTATGGACCAACATTTTCATCGCCGTTGGATTGCCCAATAAAGTGTTCGTCGGGGCCAATGCATCCACGATAAGGTCCGTTACAAATTTTGCACGGGCTTGATCGGCTGGATGCATCCGAGAGTCGAGGATCCAGCCATTCAACTCTTTTCGCATGGCGAGCCAGGATTGCATGCCGCGCTTATAGAGGGGGTTTTTCTGCCAGCTTTCATCTTTGAAGCGGCGGTCCCTGCGGTCCGGCTCAAGCTCCGATGTGCCCTTGGCGACTTCCACCATCTCCGCCGCATATTTCACGAAGTGTTTGGCGAAAGGTTTTGGCTGCTTGGCGGCGTAACCCGCCATCAAGCCAAAACTTTTTATGATTTCCGAGCGCCTGAACCCGACCAAGCCATTCACTGCCGTTGTCGTTTCAGCAGCTTTTGCACCAATCTTTTCCGGCATATCCCAGTCCTCACCCGTTATTTTTTTAATATGAGTAGGAAAGACACGCGCAGGAGTCGAGTCGTCTTCCGGGTTCGTCATAAAAAAACGGTGCCCGCTGAAAAAGCAGACACCGTCAATATCGAAAAAATTCAATCAGGGCCATCAAGGGGGAGAGTGGCCGTCAGGGGACGACTGGATTGAATCACTCGAAGGGGGCGCAGACCTTAGGCAGCTTTTGGAGCTGTCTTTTCAGTCTTCATGACTTCTTTGTTGATGCCGGTCTTCTTTGCTGGCGTTTTTGCCTTTTTGGACAATGCAGAAATCTTCTTGTTCAGAGTTTTGATTTCAGCTTCCAGCTCTTCGACGCGATCATTTGCGCCAAACGGAACAGCGGACTTAACTTTGTCTGTTGTTGTTTCAAACGTTTCAACAGCGCGCTCTTGGGCTGTCTTGGCTGTACCAACGACAAGCTTCTCAACTTTTTCGCCGCGAGCAATTAAGTCGTCGACCAGGCCGTCAGTTGCATTGGCGTAAAACGCTTTAACTTGCTCTGCACGCTTTGTTGCGCGCTCAGCGGCGAAGCCATAAAGGCCGAGATAGGCCAAAGTGCCTTTACGAAGCGCTGATACCGTTTTGACTTCAGCTTTTTTCGCTGTCTTGACAGTTTTCTTTGTTGTTTTCTTGGCTGTTTTTTTAGCAGTTGCCATGATGATAATCCTTAGGTTTAGTTTGGGCGGTACATCCCGCTTTATTCAATGGTGTGGATTTAGGCGCTAAAATTAGAAAGCGCGTCCTAATCCGAAAAAATCTAAAAAACCGCTCTGCGCTTATGTTTCGATTTGTGTCCAAATATATCGACAGTGTTGCCCTTTGTGACGGGACAGAGCTCTGTCGGCATGGAACATTGTTTTCATAACAAACCACAGGGGACCATCATGCCGCCTTTCACAATCCGCCTTTTAACCGCAGCCGCCATCCTATTGTCGGTAACCCAGACCGCCCAAGCCGGGCCTTACGGTACAGTGGGAGTATCTGTAGAGGACATCCAACCGGAAGACGATTTCGAGAGTTTCACCGGAACGGGCATCAATGCGCGTTTAGGATATAATTTTGGCCGTTACTTTGGCGTGGAAGCGGAGGGGCAGATCGGCTTGAGCGGCGAAGGGGATAATCCGAGATTTCAGGACGGCGTTCTCGACCAGAACCAAACATATGATTACAGAGGCGCATGGAGCCTGTATCTCAGGCCTCAACTGCCTGTTTCGGAGAAATTCACACTCTCAGCGCGGGCAGGTTTCGGGGTCAAATACTTTGATCGGACCACTGAGAACCCTTTTTTGGAGAGGCTGGAGCCTATTATAGGAATGGTAAATCCTGCTGACTTATTCATCGAAGATACCGCCACCCTCGGACACGGCGCACTGGGGGTTGGAGTAGAATATAGTTTTGGTGAGCAAAAAATTGATAGCCTGCGTTTGGATGTTACACGCCGATTTCACATCGGCAGCCTGTCTGATGGCGAAGATGAACCTTTTCAGGATAGTCAAGTGACGGTCTCTTACGGCCGCAAATTTTAAACCCCGCTGACCAAAATCTTTGCGCTTATGCCTTTTTCAGCAAGAGCGCGACGAGCTCTGCAACCTTTCGCTCTCTCTCAACTTGGTCATCGCTGGCCACGGCGGCAGCCAGGCAATGGTCCGCATGATCTTTTAGCAATTCGCCCTCAACTTTTTTCAAAGCGGCCTGAACAGCTTTCACCTGTGTCAGTACATCTATGCAATAGCGGTCTTCCTCGATCATGCGTGACAGTCCCCGCACTTGACCTTCAATACGGGCCAAGCGTTTACTGACATTGGCTCTGCGGGATTTTCTATCTGTCATTTCAGTCTTCCATATCTTGCATCGCAATCCATATACCTATACCCCCCATAGGTATGTTACGAATAGCGTTAATCACAGCTGCCCTATTCGCATTTACAAGCGACGCATTTGCGCGGCCTGTGTCCTATACGGGGGGCTGGACTCTCATAGAAGATACGGACCGACAATCCACATCGGCTCTCGTTCATTACTCTCCGTCACAAGAATATTCAGTGGGCCTTAAGGCAGACTGGGACCGCAACAGCGATATCCTTTTCACGGGCGTACAAGGCACATGGCTTGCCAAACGCTGGTTTGGAGAAGAACATCAAGCCAATCTGTATTTTTGGGGCGCTGCCGGATTGGCCGAGGGCATTGACTCAAACAAAGGTGGTGATGAAGTGGGAACTCAAATTGGCGTCATGGCCGATTGGGAAACCCGCCAATTATTTGTCTCTTACCGCGCCTCTGCGAGGGATTATGGTTCGCTAGACAAATCCGCCATGCAGGCCGCTCGCGTCGGCTTCGCGCCTTACGCAGGCGACACAGGCGAACTTCACACTTGGTTCATGCTGGAAGTTGATAATCGTCCCGATGCGGACGAGCCAATTGGCGTGACGCCGCTTTTACGATTATTCTACGGCTCGGCTTTGTTTGAGGCGGGATGGAGCCTGACAGATGACCAACCCCTTCTCAATTTCCAGTATCGTTTCTAAGGAGATACCTATGTTTCGTGCATTACTCATAACAGGCCTTCTGGCTGTCTCTACTCCGGCGCTCGCGCAGATGAATCCCGATGCGCCAAAACATGGGTCTGCCCATATGGGTGACCATGCGGGACATGATCATAAAGCCAACCCTCACATGGGGCATGATATGGGCGAGATAGAAAGCGCATTAAAGTTGTCGGACCAGCCCGAACTTGCCGCGGCGCTGGCCGCCGGCGGTGAACCTGTTGTCGCGAAGGTTCTCGGTGCGGTCTGCGATTTTTGCGCCAAGGCCATGAACAAAACATTCGGCAAACGCGACGACGTCGCGGCCGTATATGTCGATTTAGACGCAAAGACATTAAATCTCGTGATGAAACCCGGCGCAACCATGTCAGACAAAGCGTTGCGCAAGGCCGTCAAAAAATCGGGCTATAAAGTCGACACCATCGCGCGCGGCACGGGCACTTTAACGCAAGCAGACATGCTGACCCCGTAAGTTCGTGTCTAATCCCATCACGCGCCGCACGCTCTTCGCGCCAACGCTGTCGCTTTTCGCCAGCACTTCAACCTTATTGTGCTGCGCGCTACCGGCCTTGCTGGTGACGATTGGGGCGGGCGCGGTGATGGCGGGCATAAGTTCCAACATCCCGGGTTATATCTGGCTGACCGAGCAAAAAGTTCCGCTATTTATACTCTCGGGTACGCTCCTCGCCCTCGCAGTTTTCTTTCGCTGGCGCTCTCGAAATGCGCCATGCCCAATTGACCCCGCCGCCGCAAAGGCGTGCGCCCGGCTGCGCCGCATGAGCGGGGTACTTCTTTGGGCTTCAGTCATCATCTATCTGGTTGGCGGGTTTTTCGCCTTCTTGGCGGCAGATCTTCTTCTGTAACTCATCTCCGTTTTGGGCCAAAATTGGCCTGACGAAATCTCTAAAACGCCTCAACCCATAGATTTACCGCCTTTCAAGGCGGTTTTTTTATGTCTTGGTAACACTCCCTAACAAAAGGCCTGTGGATATTAATAGGTCTTACTCAATTCTTAATTAGTAAAGTAAATCAAGCGTTTACGGGCTGTTAGGACGAATCAGCGACCAAGGGGTTGAACAACACGAAATCCCCGCCCTGAGAGCCTTAAACGTGCAAGAAAAATCAAAAGACCGCTTCAAGGTCATTACAAATCCAAATCCCCCTGTGCGGCATGACCCGACAGCGGAAAGGCCCGTCTCTGAAATGCCGTTGAATCAGATTGTCCAAGGTGACTGCATTGCCAACATGAACGCCCTACCCGCTGAGAGCGTCGATCTGGTTTTTGCCGATCCCCCTTACAACCTGCAGCTTGGGGGTGATTTATCCCGTCCTGATAATTCACACGTCGCGGGCGTGACGGAAGACTGGGACCAATATGATACGATGGATGCCTATGATTTGTTCACTCAAGAATGGATGGCGGCGGCCCGCCGTATCCTAAAGCCGAATGGCGCAATTTGGGTCATGGGCAGCTACCACAACATCTTCCGCGTTGGCACCGTGCTACAAGATCAGCAGTTTTGGATTCTCAACGACATTATATGGCGGAAAACGAACCCGATGCCGAATTTTCGCGGCACCCGGTTCACAAATGCCCATGAAACCCTCATTTGGGCGTCAAAATCCGAAGATGCGAAACCAACTTTCCATTATGACGCAATGAAAATGCTCAATGAGGGCGTACAAATGCGCTCCGATTGGACGCTGCCAATCTGTACGGGGCGTGAGCGCCTCAAGAAAAGCGATGGCAAGAAGGCTCACCCGACGCAAAAGCCGGAAAGCCTGCTCCACCGCGTTATTTTGGCGACGACTAACCCGGGCGACGTTATTGTCGATCCGTTCTTCGGAACGGGGACAAGCGGCGCCGTTGCAAAGAAGCTCGGCCGCAAATTTATCGGCTTTGAACGCGAAGAAGACTATATCATCCACGCCCGTCGGCGTATCGCCTCAATTGAAGAAGGCGAAACCGTTGCCGTTACAAAATCCAAGCGCTCCGAACCAAAAGTGCCCTTTGGCAATCTTGTCGAACGCGGCCTTGTTAAAATTGGGACAAAAGTCTTTTCCAAAAACGGGATATTATCTGCAACGGTCCGCGCCGACGGCAGCTTGTCATCGGGCAAACAGAGCGGGTCTATTCATAAACTCGGCGCGCTGCTGACGAATGCGCCGTCCTGTAACGGCTGGACATTCTGGCATTTACAAGGCCCCAGCGGGCTGCAACCCATCGACACTATCCGTGCTGTCGTCCGCGCCGAGATGGCCGACGCCGCCCAAGCTTAACGGAGCTTAATGCCGTTCAGCTTGCGTTTACCGTAAGTTAACCATAGAGACATCATAGGCCCGGGCGACCGCGCGGGTTTCTTTAATTATTGGGGAACTTTGGAGACCATTATGAGTAAACGCGACGATCTAATTGAAAAATATGCTGACGTTTTGAAAAACAAAATCGGCATGACACCAGACATGGACCTTCTTCGCAAGGTCACAATCGGCTGTGGCCCATCCATCTATAACCGCGACGCGTCTACCGTTTCCGGTTCAGACCAGTCAGAGCTGGACACAGTCAAGAACAGCTTCTTGATTAAAAAGCACGGTCTGTCCGAAAGCCAAGACCTCGACGGCGCAATCGCAGCAGTCATCGAAAAATACGGCAAGTCCGAGCGCAGCAAATACCGCGCCGTTGTCTATTACATGCTGACAAAGCACTTCGGTCTCGAAGGTAACTATAAATAAGCCTGGTTTCGGGAACCTGTTTCCTGAAAAAGCATTGATAGGAGGCGTGGGTCTATGACCTGCGCCTTTTTTAATGCCCGAATTCAGGAGCCAGACATGACGGACGCCGCAGAAATTAAAGACAATTTAGAAAAAGTGGATAAATCCAATCTCAGCCAAACCGTAGACCAATCCATTGCCGCGCGCCTCGGCAAACCCGCTGATGAGGAAGAGTAGACGAAACAATTTCAGGGACGCAGCGCGGCCTCAACAACTTTGCGAAAAACAGTCGGCAGGCTGGAAGTGTCTTCAACCCAATGGCCGTTTATTGGTTCATCGACCTCTGCAAGAAACACCTCCAAACGCAATTCGAAATGGGTGAAGATGTGTTTGATGTCGCCCACCCGCTGCCAGTTTCGTTTTA
Organism: uncultured Caulobacterales bacterium; assembly: GCA_937927825.1. Classification (GTDB taxonomy): domain Bacteria; phylum Pseudomonadota; class Alphaproteobacteria; order Caulobacterales; family Maricaulaceae; genus Litorimonas. Next base: position 15,669 of record CALFWV010000123.1, read on the forward strand.
AAGGGGCGGCGCTGTGGTCGTCCGGAGTCTGTCCCCACGCCGATGTAGGCACGCCCAGCATTCCGCCGAGTAGACCTTTATCAGGTCGCTTTTCCACCAAAACCTTATCCCCGCAGCGCAAGACATAGGCATAACCCCGGCGGACAGGCGTTGATTTCTTCTTGTCTTTCTTTGGATAGGCCGTTTCTTCACCGGCTTTGTGGGCCGCGCAAAACTTGGCCCATGGACATAACAGGCATGTCGGGCTTTTCGGCGAACAAATCGTTGCGCCGAGATCCATGAGCGCCTGACCATAATCGCCGGGACGCTCATCACGCACCAATGTTCCGGCCAGCGCTCGCAAGTCCTTTCGGCCCTTTGGCAAGGGTTCAGAAAAAGCGAAGACGCGGGAAATCACACGCTCGACATTGCCGTCGACGATGTTGGTCGACTCATCCGCGCAAATCGCCGCGATGGTAGCCGCCGTATAAGGTCCGATTCCCGGTAAGCCGAGCAATGTCTTTTCATCCGTCGGGAAAACCGCATTAAATTCATCCCGCACAACGCCTGCACATTTGTGCAAGTTGCGCGCGCGCGCATAATAGCCAAGCCCCGCCCACATCGACAAAACAAGCTCGCGGTCGGCATCCGCCAAATCCGTGACTGTCGGAAAAGCCGCTAGAAATTTTTCCCAATAGGGCGTTGCGTGGGCGAGCGTCGTTTGCTGGCTCATCACTTCGGACAGCCAGACCGCGTAGGGGTTAGGCACAACACCTCGCGCGCGGTCATCGGGCCTGACGCGCCACGGCAAAGTTCGCCCTTGGTCATCATACCACCGCAATAAACGGGCCCGCATTTCCAAAATGTGATGCATAGAGGCGATGTGTCCGCTTTACGCCCTCGCTGCAATAGGCGACACAGTGCCGAATGCCGGATAATAAGCGACATAATAATCAAATTCTGGCCCGATGGGTGGAAACCCAGCGCGGCCGCCCGCAATTTCGCGCCGCCCCCAGTGCAGGACTTTCCGTCTCCAAAGTCATGCGGCCTTTGGCCAGAAAACATGGCGGAGGCAGTTCAGCTATCGCACTCGAGAAAATTTGGCCGGAAATTATGGGCCCGCGCTGGTCTAAAATTTCGTCTCCCGTGAGGTTTTTAGGCGGGCGGAACGGGCGAACGCTCATCATTTCAGCGCCCGGTCCGGCCGCGTCCTTGATTCTAGCGCAATCCGGACCAATTTTGCAGCGCCTCAATGCCCATTTAGGTCCCAGTCATGTTGCTCGGATTAAGGTCGTCCAATCGCGCATGACAAAGCCTGCGCGAACACAACCAACTCAAGGCCTCGCGCCGCGTCAGGAAACTGAGCTGCGTGCAGGCCTTTCGGATATAAAGAGTGAGCGTTTGAAACAGGCGCTCGAAAAGATGGGCCGACAGGTCTTGTCTAAAGGATCAGAGTAAATGAAACTACGCCCAGCTTTCGCAACGCTCACACTTGCCCTTGGTTTTTTGAGCGGACCATTGACCGCGGATGCGCAGCAAACAGATGATTTGCCGACACGCGTCACGGAATTTGCAACATCAGAAGCCCCGGATGATCACTTTGTCGGTAGCGAAGAGGCTGCCCTCACCCTGATTATCTGGGCCTCCGTGACGTGCCCGCATTGCGGATCTTGGTTTACGAATGAATGGCCAATTGTGAAATCAGAGCTTGTTGACACCGGAAAGCTTCGTGTTGTCTTTCGCGAATTTCCGACCGCCCCTGCCGATATGGCGATGACAGGTTTCCGTCTGGCGGAATGCGCCCCGACCGAGGATTACATGTCCATGATCGAGTTTCAAATGGAAGAACAAAAGAACATTTTTAAATCCGTCCAAGATGGATTTGGAGAAAAAGCATATGGCGTGATTGCGGAAATGGCCGGAATGGAGACGAATGAGTCCATCACGACATGTCTTCGCAATCCCGACATTACTGCCCATGTCATAGATAATGCCAATCGCGCCCGACTGGCCGAAATTGAAAGTGTGCCCGCATTTCTTCTCAACGGGCAAAAATACAAAGGGGCATCCGACGCGGAAAGCCTGGTTGCGCTCGTCAGTGATATGGAAGAAATGGGCATTTCAACGCTTCCAAAGGACATTAAACCTGCTGACGCTCATGCCGGACATGACCACGAATAATCGGTCTTCCGAAAATAAGTTGAAATTCCGCCACGAAACCTATCCATAGGCCATTGCGCTCGCCCCCTTGCTAATTCCCCCTAAATCTCAAGGATTACCCTCATGATACCTATTGATTCGCTTTCGAGACGTTTTGTCCTTCTTTTGGCCGGGGCCGCACTGGCGCTCTCTGCATGTGGAGGCAGCGATGCGCCGGCATCCTCCGGCGGCGGCGACAGTAAATTCACGGTCGCGGATGATTATATACTTGGCAATGCCGACGCGTCGGTCACACTTGTGGAATATGCGTCCGTGGCGTGCGGCGCCTGCGCAGCTTGGCACCAAACCGTCTATCCGGATTTGAAAGCTAAATATATCGACACGGGGAAAATCAAATATGTGTTCCGGCCTTTCCCTGCGGCAAGCCCTGAAATCGCAACAGCCGGACATAAATTAGCCCTCTGTGCGGATCGGGATAAGTTTTTCAAAAACATCAAATTGCAATTTGATCGCCAGGCCCAAATTTACGAGATGGGATCCCGCCCCGGTGGATTACGTCAAGCCTATATTAGCTTGGCAAAAGCATCCGGCTTGTCAGAGGAAGAGTTCATTTCCTGCATGGGCAATCCCGAAATTACAGCGCGTTATGATGCCTTTACCCAGATGGGTGCTGACCAAGGCGTAACCGGAACGCCCAGCATTTTCATCAATGGTGAAAAGACGACCGGTAATGATTTGGAGTCTCTTGAAAAGATGATTTTACCGCTGTTAGGTGAACCGCTTCCTGAAAAATCCGACGCTGAATAAATCATGGGCTCGCTCGTCTTCAATTCTATAAAGCTGACGGGTTTCAAATCTTTTGTCGAGCCGACAGAATTCCTGATAGAACCCGGATTAACAGGCATAGTTGGGCCAAATGGGTGCGGCAAATCCAATCTATTGGAAGCCATCCGCTGGGTCATGGGGGCCAATTCCGCCAAAGCCATGCGCGGGGCAGCCATGGATGATGTCATTTTCAACGGGACAAAAACCCGTCCCGGACGAAACCAAGCCCATGTGACGCTAACCGTTGATAACTCCGCGCGGATCGCACCGCCGGCTTTCAACGACGATGACACTTTGGAAATCATGCGTGTCATTGAGAAGAGCAAAGGCTCTAAATATAAAATCAACGGCAAAACTGTCCGCGCCAAAGATGTGCAGCTTCTCTTTGCCGATGCCAGCACGGGCGCGAACTCACCGGCTCTGGTTCGGCAGGGTCAGATTTCAGAGTTAATTGCCGCAAAGCCAAGTAACCGCCGCCGTATTCTCGAGGAAGCGGCAGGCATATCGGGACTCCATTCCCGACGGCACGAAGCTGAGCTTCGTCTGCGCGCTGCCGAAAACAATCTGGACCGCTTGGAAGATATTGTCGGACAGATTGAGAGCCAGCTATTGTCGCTGCGTCGTCAATCGCGGCAGGCCGCACGCTACAAACGACTGGCGGGTGAAATTCACGAATATAAAGCGCTTCTCTGGCTGAAACGCTGGCAATCCGCGCTCGATACGCTGGAAACGGCGCAATCCGATTTACGTGAGCGCGAAAAGGCTGTGGCCGACACTCAAATCACCGCATCCGAATCTATGCGGCGTGCGGATGAGCTATCGGGCCTGCTTGAACCTAAACGTGAAGAACAACTGATTGCTGCAGCCCTTCTTGCCCGCTTAAACGCGGCAAAAGATGCGCTGGAGCAGGATGAAGAAACGGCGAAATCAGAAGTTCGGAAATTGGAAGCCCAACTTAAGGACATTAAGTCTGACTTGGAACACGAGCGTGATGTCCTCGGGGACGCCGCCGCCGCCGAGGAACGTCTGGCCGCTGAACATGCAGAGCTCTCCGCGCTGAAAGACATTTCTGCTGCGCTGGACGCGGCTGCTGATGCCGCAGCTGAGGCGCTGAAGGTCCGCAACAGCTTAGATGTAGATTTCAATGAGCTGACCCGCAAAACGGCGGACCAAGCCGCTCGCCGCGATTCGGCAGAACGCGAATTAACGCAAGCGCAACAACGACGCAGCCGCGTTCGGATTGAGCTGGAACAAACCGAAGACAAGCTGGCGGCCCTTGATACAGACAGTTTTGGAAATGCGAATCTATTTTCCTCCGCGGCCGCAGACGCGCTCACCGCATTGGAAAACGCCCGCGCGAAAGAGCAAGCTTTAACGGCGGACCGGACACAAGCGGAAGACGCGGACCGCCTCGCCCGCGAACATTTATCGACACTGCGCCAAGCGGCGCAAAAACTAACGGCGGAAAAATCAGCCCTCGACAATGTGCTGCGCCGCTCTGCCTCGGCCGATTGGACGCCTGCCTTGAACAGCGTTCAGGCCAAGGCCGGATATGAGCAAGCCCTTGCTGCGGTGTTGGGCGAAGATTTGGACGCCGCCATTGGCGGAAAAGCCGGTTTGCGCTGGGACGGCGCTGATGTGCCCGCGCAGGATTTGCCGAACGGCGTTGACCGTATCACGGATTTCATCACGGCCCCGCATGAATTGCAGGCGCGCCTGTCACAAATCGGCGTCGCCGCAATTGAGGACATTCACGTAAAAGCTAAGTCTCTGAAACCCGGACAACGTCTCGTCAGTCCCCGCGGCGATGTGGTGCGTTGGGATGGCTTTACGATTGCAGCCGGCGTCGAAACATCGGCTGCGATAAAGCTGAAACAACAAAATCGCGTCGCAGAACTCACATTAGAAATTGCCTCCGCGGAGACAGCCGTTCAGAGCGCGACCGCAGAGTTTGAAGAGGCCAGGGAGGCCCGCCAAGCGGCTGAAACCGCCGCGCGGGAGGCCCGCAAAGCTCTACCGGATTTGGAACGTGCGGACCGCGCCGCTCAAGCCGCAATGGCCCAATATGAGACGGATATCGCCCGTGCCTCCGCGCAGAAAACAAATTTGGAAGATCGCATTGCGCGTCTGTCCGCAGAGTCGATCGAACTGGACAAGCAAGTCACTGCGGCCGAAGAAAATCTTACCGCCCATTCCGGTGGGGAGGATTTAACCGAACAGGCCGAACATTTATCCGAACGCCTACGCGAAGCCCGCGACACAGCGGACGAAGCCAGTGCCCAATATCGCAGCCTCAAAAATGAAAGCGAAGCCCGCGCGGCCCGCCTAAACGCGGTCGAAGCTGAGCGTGCCAACTGGTCCCGTCGTTCCGAGAATGCGGCCAAACGCGTCACGACCTTGGACAATCGACAAGCCGCTGTTCAGATGTCCCTCGCTGCGGCCACGGACGGTCCGGATCAATTTATAGAGCGCCGCACAAAACTCTTCGCCGAATTGGCGACAGCGGAAAACCGAAGAACCGCAGCAGCGGATGCGCTCAGTGCCTCGGAAAAGGAAACACAGGACGCGGTCCAATTTGCCCGCGAGTCAGAAGCCGCTGCAGGCGCCGCCCGTGAAGCCCGCGCCGCCTCGCACGCACGCTTGACGGCTGCGCAGGAACGTATTGGCGAAACAAAAGCCCGCGTGAATGAAACACTGAATTGCGAGCCTTCAGAGCTTAAATCTCATCTCGGCGAATTGGACGCGGACACGACCCTCTCTGAAAACGACATAGAGCGTAAGCTCGAACGGCTGAGCAAGGAGCGCGAAAAAATGGGCGGCGTGAACTTGCGCGCGGATGAAGAAGCTGCGGAGCAAGAAGAACGCCTAGGCGCAATGATTTCTGAACGTGAAGACTTGGTCGCGGCCATTGCACGCCTGCGTGAAGGCATTGACGAATTAAACACGGAAGGCCGCCAACGCTTATTAGCCGCCTTTGATACCGTAAACGGGCATTTCGGCCGCCTTTTCCAGACTTTGTTTGGCGGCGGTGAAGCTGCCCTCGCCCTGACGGAATCCGAGGATCCTTTGCAGGCCGGCCTGGAAGTTATGGCGCGCCCACCCGGAAAATCGCTCAAGGCGATGTCACTGCTTTCCGGCGGGGAACAGGCCATGACGGCGACAGCGCTGATCTTCGCGGTCTTCCTGTCCAACCCGGCACCCGTCTGTGTTTTGGACGAGGTTGATGCCCCATTGGATGATGCAAATGTCAGCCGCTATTGTGACCTTCTGGACGAAATGAAGAAGCACACCAATACGAAGTTCATCGCCATCACGCATAATCCGGTAACCATGAGCCGCATGGACCGCTTGTTCGGCGTGACAATGGCGGAACAAGGCGTCTCGCAATTGCTCTCTATTGAGCTGGAAAAAGCTGCGGAGCTGGTAGCTGCGGAGTAAGCTGCCTTACCTCTCCTTGGGGAGAGGTATGACAAACGTCCCGACACGAATTACGGCTTGTCCCAACACGACTTCTCTCGCAGTCCCGCCTTCATTTTGCGATTCCTGACCTGCGGGCTACGCTTTGCCACGCGAATCAGGACCTCGAATGAAACAGCCACACCCAAAACCGGTAAAGAAATCCGAAACGCTGGAAGTGCGCTTGTCCCATCCGGATAAGCTTGCGCTGCAAGACCAAGCTGCCCGCGAGGGCCGCACCGTCAGCGCTGTCGTGCGCGGATTAATTTCATCCTATCTCGCGCAAGCTGAACCCCGCTCCCACACACAATTCACGGAGCTTCTCATGACACTAAA
>CALFWV010000124.1 GCA_937927825.1 uncultured Caulobacterales bacterium
GCGAAAGCCGCATCCTGATGCTCGACGGGGCGATGGGCACGATGCTGCAAAAGAAGCAGCTGGAAGAAGACGACTTTCGCGGAACGCGATTTGCCGATTGGCCGAGCCCGTTGAAGGGTAATAATGATCTCCTCGTGATAACGAAGCCTGAAGCTGTGCGCTCCGTGCATGATGCGTTTCTGGCGGCGGGCGCGGATTTCATCGAAACCAACTCCTTTAACGCGACCTCCATCAGCCAGGATGATTACGGCATGTCGGACCTCGCGCCGGAAATCGCGCTGGCGGCTGCAAAAGTGGCGAGAGAGGCTGCCGACGCGTGGACGAAAAAAACACCCGAAAAACCCCGCGCCGTTTTGGGCTCGGTCGGCCCTATGAATAAAACCCTCTCTATCTCGCCAAAGGTAGAAGACCCTGGCTACCGCGACGTGACCTTCGACGAGGTCAAAGACGCCTATGTTGAACAAGTTATTGCCATGTTCGAATTCGTGGATGCAATTTTAATTGAGACGGTTTTCGACACGCTAAATTGCAAGGCGGCAATTGCGGCCTGCCGCGCCGCATTTGTGGAGCTGGGCGAAGAAAAGCCGATTATCATTTCCGGTACAATTACTGACCGGTCCGGAAGAACCTTATCAGGTCAAACGGCTGAGGCTTTCTATATTTCCATTGCGCACGCCAAACCTTGGGCTGTTGGCCTCAACTGCGCGCTCGGCGCGGACGAAATGCGCCCGCATATTGAAGCGCTCAGCCGCGTCGCTGAGACGCGGGTTATTGCTTTCCCCAATGCAGGATTGCCAAATGCATTCGGCGAATATGACGAAAGCCCCGCTGATATGAGCGCGCAAATTACGCCATGGATAGCGAGCGGCACTGTAAATGTGCTCGGCGGATGTTGCGGCACGACGCCTGAGCATATCGCCGCCATTGCAGCGGCGGCCAAGGGTCAAACGCCCCGCGTGCCTGTGAAACCGAAACCGACTCTGCGCTTGTCGGGCCTCGAACCTTTTCAGATTGCGGTCTAACCCATGGCTTCTGCGACTCAATTCATCAATATCGGCGAACGGACGAACGTTGCGGGCTCTGCGCGCTTCAAGAAACTCATCGTCAATAATGATTATGAAAAAGCGCTCTCCGTCGCGCGGCAACAAGTGGAAAGCGGTGCGCAAATCATTGACGTCAATATGGATGACGGTCTGATTGACGGCGTTGCGGCGATGACTCGTTTCTTGCAGTTGATGGCAGGCGAACCGGACATCACCCGCGTACCCGTCATGATTGACAGCTCCAAATGGGAAGTCTTGGAAGCCGGATTGAAATGCGTTCAAGGCAAAGCCGTCGTCAACTCGATTTCCATGAAGGAAGGCGAGGAAGAGTTTCTCGACCACGCCCGCAAAGTCCGCGACCTCGGCGCGGCGGCTGTTGTCATGGCCTTTGATGAAGAGGGTCAGGCCGAGACGGCGGATGACAAATTCCGTATTTGTGAAAGGGCTTACCGTTTGCTCGTCGACAAAATTGGTTTCCCGCCCGAAGATATTATTTTTGACCCCAATATTTTCGCCGTGGCGACGGGGATTGAGGCGCATAATGATTATGCGGTCGCCTTTTTCGAAGCCTGCAAACGTATCAAAGCCAGCCTGCCGTATGCCAGAATTTCCGGTGGATTGTCGAATGTGAGCTTTGCGTTCCGGGGTAATAACCCTGTGCGCGAAGCCATGCATTCGGTCTTTCTCTATCACGCGATTCCTGCGGGCTTGGACATGGCCATCGTCAATGCGGGCCAACTGACAATTTATGATGATATCCCGGATGAGCTGCGCGAGCGGGTGGAGGATGTTATTCTGAATCGCCGTCCCGATGCCACAGATCGGTTGCTGGAAGTCGCGGATAAATACCGCGGCGACGGCAAAGCCAAAGCGGTAGTCGTGAATGATGAATGGCGCAAGCTGCCCGTTGCCAAACGCCTCGAGCATGCGTTGGTGCGGGGCATTACTGACTACATTGTGGCCGATACGGAAGAAGCCCGCCAAGCCGCAGATCGCCCGCTTCACGTTATCGAAGGCCCGTTGATGGACGGCATGAACGTTGTCGGAGATTTGTTTGGCTCGGGCAAAATGTTCCTGCCGCAGGTTGTGAAATCCGCTCGCGTCATGAAAGCGTCCGTCGCGCATTTGATGCCTTTTATGGAGGCTGAAAAGGAAGAACTCGGCACGGCCGGGTCGTCTAATGGAAAAATTTTGATGGCGACCGTCAAAGGCGATGTTCATGATATTGGCAAAAATATCGTTGGCGTCGTTCTTCAATGCAATGGCTATGATGTTGTCGATTTGGGCGTCATGGTGCCCTGCGAGAAAATCCTCGATGCTGCGATAGAGCATGATGTTGATATGATTGGCCTGTCGGGCCTCATCACACCGAGCCTCGATGAGATGGTGTATGTCGGCAAAGAAATGCAACGGCGTGGTATGACGATGCCGCTTTTGATCGGCGGGGCGACGACATCCAAGACGCATACGGCTGTTAAAATTGAACCCGCATATGAAGCGGGACCGACGGTCTATGTCACCGATGCCAGCCGCGCCGTTGGTGTTGTCGGCCAGCTGCTGGGCGATGGGAATGCTGAATATGCGGCAAGCATTAAAGCTGAATATGTCAACGCGCGTGAGGCGCATCAGCGCGGCCAATCCGCCAAAGCTCGGCTGACATTAAAGGAAGCCCGAGATAATCCCTGGACGACCGACTGGGCCTCTTACACGCCGCCAAAGCCGACCTTCCTCGGGACGAAAACGCTAACGGATTATCCACTGGAAGACTTGCGGGGCTTTATTGATTGGACGCCTTTCTTTGCGACTTGGGAGCTCAAGGGCCGCTATCCGGCCATCCTTGAAAATGAACGATACGGCGAGGCGGCGCGGGATTTGTTTGCCGATGCTAATGCGATGTTAGGCAAAATTATCGATGAAAAATGGGTCAGCGCCAATGGGGTCTTTGGCTTTTGGCCCGCGGAACGTGCCGGCGACGATGTCCGGGTTTTCACCGATGAAACCCGCAGCGAAACACACGCTAATTTCCACGGTCTGCGGCAGCAAATTTCAAAAGGCACGAAAGCCAAACCCAATTATTCAATCTCCGATTTCTGCGCCCCGACGGGTGATTATATTGGCGGCTTTGCGGTCACTGCTGGCCTTGGCGAAGAGGCGCAGTCCAAGCGTTTCGAAGACTCCGGCGATGATTATAATGCCATCCTTTTCAAGGCGCTTTGTGACCGCTTGGCGGAAGCCTTTGCCGAGCATTTGCATCAGCGCGTGCGGCGGGAATTCTGGGGCTATGCGCCGAAAGAAACCGCGTCCGGGGATGACCTTATCGCGGAAAAATACGCAGGTATTCGTCCGGCCCCCGGCTATCCGGCGCAGCCCGATCATACAGAAAAGGCCACGCTTTTCCGGGTTTTGGATGCGACCAAAGAAACCGGAATTGAGCTGACACAAAGCTTTGCTATGCATCCGGCCAGTTCTGTTTCAGGTCTCTATTTTTCCCATCCTGACTCCGTTTATTTTGGCGTCGGCAAGATCGAAAAAGACCAAGTCGAAGATTATGCGCGCCGCAAAGATATGAGCGTCGAAGATACGGAACGCTGGCTCGCGCCCATCTTGAATTACTAAAAGCCCGCGTCTGAAAACGCGGGCTCGTCTATACTTATTTTACCGCCAAATACAGATTTTGACCTTGGCGTTCGATACGCAACGCATAGGGACCTTCGCCGTCCTCTATCGCCGCTTCGAAATCTTTCAGATTATCTATATCTGTGCGTCCGACCCGGCGGATTACATCGCCGCGACGCAGCCCTGCGCGATAGGCCCGAGAGCCCCGATCGACATTTGAGATATAAACCCCTGAATTCCCGCCGCGAAGTTCCAAATCTGACGGAATGTCCGAAATTTCCGCACCATCAAACGCTTCCATCATGACTTGACCATCTTCATCGATGCCGCCTGTCACGGTTTCGGTGTCGACTTCGGGGGCGGCTTCAATTCCGACTCGCGTGGTGCGCCGCTTGCCGTCGCGTAAATATGTGACGCTTGCCCGCGTTCCGGGTTGTAACAAACCCACAAGATTGCGCAGGTCATTATTATCCAAGATGTCTTCGCCGTTAAATTCGATGATGACATCTTCGGCTTGCAATCCGGCTTTTTCCGCCGGGGTATCTTCACCCACATCGGCAATGAAGGCGCCGTCTAGGGATTTCAGATTCAAGGCATCACGCAAGTCCGGTGTGACGTTTTGTATGACAACACCAATACGGCCACGGCGAACCTCGCCGTTTTCACGTAATTGCTCGACAACATTTTTTACCGTGCGGACAGGGACCGCAAATCCAATGCCATTATTGCCGCCCGAGCGAGAGACAATGGCTGTGTTGATTCCAATTAATTCACCCTTGGAATTGACAAGCGCCCCGCCCGAATTACCGGGATTAATTGAGGCATCTGTTTGAATATAATTTTCATATCGGTTTTGTCCGGACAGGGTTTCCCGTCCAATGGCGGAGACAATGCCCGACGTCACCGTCGACGTGAGGCCAAAGGGGTTTCCCACGGCGATGACGTAATCACCAACACGCGCATCGCCGGATTTTGCGAGCTTTAATTCTTGCAAATCTTTTGTATCGATTTTCAAAAGGGCGATATCGGTATCGGGGTCCGTTCCCACCAATTCGGCCTCATATTCACGGCGGTCATTCAATGTGATTGTGATTTCATCGGCGTCTTTAATGACGTGATTATTCGTAATGATGAGACCTTCGCGCGCATCAAAGATAACGCCGGAGCCTGCACCCGTGCGCGGCCCGCGATTTTGCGGGATACGGCCGCCAAAAAATCGTTCCATCATTTCTTGTTCGGGTGAACGGGTGCGGTTGCGACTTTCGGCCTCTTGCACGGTGCGGATTGACACGACAGCCGGCGTCACCCGTTCCAGCAGCGGGGCCATTGTCAACACGCCCCGTACCGGGTCCACTGTCATGGCTTGGGATCGGGTGTTGATTTGTGCGTCTGCGTTAGTTTCAAAAACGAGGGGGGAGGCGATGAGAGCCGTTGCGGCTGCGCCCAAAAGCAGAATGCGTTTCATTGTCGGGTCCTTATCTTGACTGACGAATTCCCTTTGATTTAGGTCGCTTTTCTCCCCGCGCAATATGCCCGCGCAGAATCTAAACATGAATTAATTGTGACCGAATGGTAAGGCTAGCGATTGTTTAGAGGTTTTTCGAAACGACGTGGTCCGGGTCAAATAATCCGCACTGTTCAAAGGCCTCCAACCGCAACAGGCCAATGGCGATATCCCGTCTACCTGCAGAGGTCCCGATTTTGGACGTCGGCGCATCAGGGTCATATTTGATGGCACCGGGTTTACTTGCGATTTCATAGAGGTGTTTTTCGACACAGGCGCAGTCGGCTGGGCTTGCTCCGGCCTCCAAAACGCTGTCCGGGCAGGCGGCAGCTTTGGCCTCGCCCCGTGTTAGCCTGTCTGTAGGGACGGTCTCAGCCGTACTGGCGCATGCCGAGAACAGGACGGCGGATGTCAGAAGGATGAGGGCGCGTGATCGTGTCATAGGCGTTCAATCTGACCTAGCTTTGACGTTCGCGCAACAGATTACGCTTACAGCCCATCGTTCTTTTCAGAATGGGTCTGCCGAGGTCTCATGTTTGGGCAAATAGGACGGCCCGCAGGGTCGGCACCCACGACGGAATACCGAGAGAGAATAACTATGTTTTACGCGGGTGTGACCCTGCGGCTGCGACGTTTTACGGGCCGGCCTGGTTCAACCCTTTGCAAACCGCTCATGCCGTCGTTGAACTTGTCGGTTTCAACTAACGAACACTACAGCCCAAAGTCAGGCTCCTATCCCCGTAAGATAACGAGCTAGCATATCATAGCAGGCCCGTTTCACACGCAGCCCCCCAAACCGGTAAGTCGATATCTTACTTGTCC
>CALFWV010000125.1 GCA_937927825.1 uncultured Caulobacterales bacterium
ACAACGCGTGACGTTCGCTTTATCAACACCGAAACCAAGAGCGGCAAGACCCGGGTTTACCGGAATGAAGATACAGGCTGGGGCTTCCCGCCTTATTTTAAGTTCAACAGTAGTGACGTGACTGCACAGGCACAGGCCCTGGCCAAAGATGATGAGCAGTGGGTCGCGGTGCGTCATTATGGTTGGCGTATTCGTATGTTCTCTATTTTCCCTAACGCGACATCTATGAAGCGTGTAGCGGGGCCGGATGTCTTTATCATTCCTTTCTTCAATTTCTTTTTCATCGGACTTCTGCTTCTGATTTGGTTCCTGCTGTGGCGAAAAATCCGCCGTTGGAAGGCCAAACGCATTGACCCGACCTTGGATAAAGTTGGCGATTCTATTGGCGATGCCGCCCGCGAAGTCAGCGAGACCGTTGGCGAAGGCAGCGAGAAAGCGCGTGGATTTTGGCGTAAACTTTTTGGCTCGTCTAAGCCGAAATAAGGGCGATCAGCCAAACCCGGAATAGTCGGATAGCCCGTCTTTACGGCGGGCCCACTTATCTGAAAAAATAACGCCTGCAAACAGGATAATGACGGATAATATGGCAATTAATCCGCCCCACAGCCAATGCGGACCAAAGAGCAAATCCGCCATAACGCCAGTGTCGGAACGATAAAGCGATCCGGCGACCTCTGCGTTCCCGATAAAGAAATAACCGAACCCGGTGAGAGCATTTAGACAGAGCGCAATCGCGATAATATGGGCGATATAAAGCACAGCTTGGCTCGGAACTTTCCATCCAATGATAGCCAGGATCACGGTTCCTCCGCCCAGCGCAATCCGGGTAAAACTATCAGCCGCCCAAATTTGCGACACGGCCAAAAGCGCAGCCAAAACAATGATAGCGACCCGATACCAATTCAGGGCCCGGGTTAAGACAATCATCAAAACCCCTAAAAGGCTGGGCCCTAAAAGACCGAGCAGAATCGCCATGAGCTCCTGAAAACTATTCTGTGTCGCGAGCTGGGCCACGCCTGAGAAGTTAGGGAAAACCGTCAGCTCGATAAATTTTCCGCCGGAGACAAGGGCGCCTAAACCATGTCCCAACTCATGCGCCCAAGTCGAGAGAAACAAAATGGGGATACGCGCCATGGGCACCTGCAAAATCAACCACACAATGAAACAAAGTCCCCAAAATTGGGTCGCGGGCAAACGCGGGGGCAACGGTTTTATATTTTTGAATGTCCGAGAGCTCATAAAAACTATGTGAGGCGAATGCCTCTGTCCTGCAAGGTTGATTTCATCAATATCGCCCTAGGTGACGAAACGGGTATTAAATTCTATACAGGCATCATGATTGATCTGGAATTTTCATTCACCTCAAAAATTTGGCTTTGGCAGGCGGAGAAAGCGGCCTGGCATTTCGCGACACTGCCTGTTGAGATGTCAGAGGACATCAAAGCCTTCACCAAACATCTCGCCCGCGGCTTTCGGTCCGTGAAAGTCGAAGCCCGCATCGGCGATACAGCCTGGAAAACGTCAATTTTTCCGTCAAAAGACCGCGGCGCTTATATACTGCCCATCAAAAAATCTATCCGCATCGCCGAGGGTATTGGCGACGCTTCCTCTGTTATGATTGACCTCCGCATTCCGATATAGCGGTAAGTCTTCCAGAACTTTCTGACTCCGCCCATTGCCAAAGACGGGAGAGTCGTTGGATATACGCGCCATGAGCACAATCGAGATCACACCCGTCAGTTATAATCTTTGGAAAACGGATAAGGCCGCTTTTGCAAAAGCCTTTGGCGAAAGTTTTGCAGAGACCGGTTTTGCCGTGGTGTCGGATCATACAATTCCGAGAGCTGCGATTAAATCTGCCGCAGACCAAAGCAAAAAATTCTTCGCCCTGAGACGCGAGCAGAAAGACCAATATGCGGATCCGGATAACGGGTTTCAGCGCGGTTACTCCCCGGTCGGATCTGAAAATGCCAAAGGCCGTAGGATTTCTGACTTTAAAGAATTTTGGCATACAGGCCGCAATCTTCCCGCGGATAGTCCTTACCGCGCGAATATGCGGGACACGCCGCAGGTCGAGCAGCTGCCCGAGTTTAACCTGGCGACCCGCACTCTTTACGAAGCTCTGGACAGCTTTGGCGCAGATTTGCTGCGCGCGGTTGCTATCCATTTGGGTCTGGAAGAGGGTTATTTCGATGACAAGGTCAATAATGGTAACTCCATCCTGCGCTTGCTGCATTACCCGCCGCACACTAACCCGCCGCCGGAAGGTTCTGTCCGTGCTGCCGCTCATGAAGATATTAATTTGATCACCCTTTTGCTCGGCGCGGAAGAAGCCGGTTTGCAAGCCCAACACCGCAATGGTGACTGGATTGATATTAACGCCCCGGACGGCGCGGTGGTCGTCAATGCGGGCGATATGCTGCAACGCTTGACCGCTTGGCATATTCCGTCAACGACCCACCGGGTGCTGAACCCCTCGCCGGACCGCGCGAAATTTCCGCGCTATTCCTTTCCGTTTTTCCTCCATCCCAATCAAGATTTCCTGATTGATCCCCTGCCGGATTACGTGGCCAAAACCGGAAAGGTCGAAGCCCCGATTACGGCGGGTGATTATCTGGAAGAACGTCTGCTTGAGATCGGATTGCTGAAGGCGAAAACTTAGGCGAGCGAAACGTCACACTGCCATCACCTGTTTAAAAGGAAGGCAGATAAAGTACGAAATCCTGTAAAGAAGGACTGTCCGCATGGTGGCCCGCGCGATGGAGGCAAGAAGAATTAGTTGTTTCACGCGAGGGCTATGCATTTCACTTTCGCAAATTGCACGGCACCATGCGGCAGCAATTGTAGATGCAACGGGTCGTGCAGTTCGCATTCGCGAAATGCACTAGGTCCCGCAGTTAGGCGTTCCGGTCACCCATACCCGTTTTACTGGATATGACCCGGTTCAACACCCAGCGGTCGTCTCTCACCACAATAGGTCCGGCACAATCCGACGGCTAAACGCCGGATGCTCAGGCCCACCGTCTCTCGGACCAGTCAGAAAGCGCTAACCTGTCCTATGTCCAAAAAAACGAGTTGAATATGCCGGTATTTTGGGAAATCGTGGATGCATCTTTTTTAAAAAGTTTCAAGTCGTTGAGAAACGAGGTATTTTACCTCGAGAGGCTCCACGAAAGGAGGATGGAGATTTCAATCCTCCCAATTATGTCCCGCAGTCACATCATGCCCATAAAGCCAGTCCATCCGGCGATGCACGATATTAGGGTCTAACTTTCCGGCGGCCCACATCGGGCCATATGTCAGGAGTTGTGAGGCCAGCGACGATTTATGGAACAGGCCCATATTCGCGCGGGAAGCCGCCTGCACTTTGGACGTTCGGGGCAAACGTTTTTTTTGATAGTAATTTAAATTTCCATCACCCGAAAGAGTGTCCGCCAACACCCACGCATCCTCAACCGCCATAGCCGCGCCTTGGGCGAGGAAAGGCAACATGGGGTGAGCGGCGTCCCCCATCAGGACAACCCGGTCATCTACCCAGCGCTCCAATGGGGTCCGGTCAAACAAGGCCCATCGGTGAAAGTCATCGGCTGTCTCGAGGAGGTTTTGGATAACGGGATGCCAACCTTCGAAATCTTTCAAAACATCGACTTGCCTTCCTGGGATAGACCACCCCTCGTCTTGCCAGCTGTCTTGCTCTACCACGCCGACGAAATTTATGAGCTCGCCCTCAGCCCCCAGACGATAGGTTACGGCATGTTTGCCAGATCCAAACCAAGCGCAAGCTGTCGGATTCGGAACAAGGGGGCCTAATTTTTTCGCCGGCACAACGGCGCGCCACGCCATATTTCCGGTAAATTGCGGCGCGTCCGGCCCCAACATATGTTCCCGTATAGTCGACCGTATCCCATCCCCCCCAACAAGAGAGTGGCACCAAACCTGCCGCCCATCTGCGAGATTGACGGATACGCCATTAGCCTCGTTTTTATAATTTATAACGCGTGCATCTAATTCAAAAACACCCTTGGGCAAATGTTGAGAAAGTACAGCGATATAATCCGCGCGGTGGATATGTAAGTAGGGGGCGCCCCACCGATTTTCCGCTGCGTGCGCTAATGGAATATCAAACACAGGTCTCCCGGATTTTCCCATGCGGGCTTCAATCGCTTTCGGTTGGAACGCACGGGCCTTTACCGCCTCTTCCAAATCGAGAGCGCGCAGGACTTTCATCGCATTGGGCGGAATTTGAATGCCTGCGCCAATAGGTTTTAAGGCCGGCGCACGCTCTAACAGGCGAACACTCATGCCGCGCTGAATTAAGGCGTGGGCCAGCGTCAATCCGCCAATCCCCGCCCCGACAATCAGGACCTCCGTATGTGGTAAAGGCTTTGCGCTCATGCCCCGTCATAGCTTTGATTGGGGGCGTGACCTAGCCAAAAAACCTATCCCGGGATTGGAGGGCCCCGAGATAGGTTTCCAGTGTTGCAATCCGTGTGGGTTAGCCCCGCATCTTCATTTAGCAACGTCGATTAATTTAGGTCGCAGCGCGTTAAGCGACGTCGGCGAATTGGTTCATTGTGTTGTGTTCGCCGCCTGCTTTCAACGCGCGGTCGCCGCCTGTCATTTCCTTGAACGTATCGCCAAGGTCAGAGCCGACCTCATGCTGATGGCGCACGGCGGACACCTTGCGGCGAATTTCTTCACGTTGGATTTCTTTGACGTAAGCCAGCATTTTCTGCTCGCCGAAATAGCCTTCGGACAAATCGTTCATGACTTTGGCCGTACCGTGGAAGGTTGGTAGGGTGATGAGATTATGGAACACACCGGCTTCGCGGGCGATATCCGTTTGGAACGCCTGCAAGCGGCGATCGGCCTCGATACCCAATGCATCGTCGTCAAAGGCCGCAGACATCAAGCGGGCTTCATCATACTCTTCCGGCTTAATTTTACCGTCCGCAATCCAATCTTCACGAACCTGTTTGCGTAGGTTCAGCGTCCAGTTGAAAGATGGCGAGTTATTATAAGTAAGTTTTGCATGCGGGGCTTTTTCTTTGATACGGTTCACCATAGCTGCAATTTGCGCCACATTGGGCGTGGCCGTTTCAATCCAAAGCAGATCCGCGCCACCCTCGTTTAGAGACGCGATACAATCTTCAACAACACGGTCTTCGCCTGTTCCTTCGCGGAATTTATACAGACCATTCGGCAAGCGCGTTGGTTTCACGAGTTGGCCATCCAATTGGATTGCCATGTCGCCATCTTCGAGTTGGTGTAGGTCGGAGACCGGCTGTGTTTCGAGCCATTTTGTATACTCTGCCGCCTGATCACCCGCTTCCCGGCTGACCGGAATTTTCTGTGTGAGGCCCGCGCCGAGGCTGTCCGTCCGCGCAACAATCAC
Source organism: uncultured Caulobacterales bacterium (assembly GCA_937927825.1). Lineage (GTDB taxonomy): Bacteria > Pseudomonadota > Alphaproteobacteria > Caulobacterales > Maricaulaceae > Litorimonas. The sequence continues at coordinate 5,396 of CALFWV010000125.1, forward strand.
GCCGTCATCTACGCCCAATTCTTCAAACGCCATGCGCACAGCGCGGAGTTTTTCAATAAAATCCTCGCGCGGGACCGTGACCTTGCCGTCTTGGTGACCGCATTGTTTAGCGTCAGAGACTTGATTTTCAATTTGGATACAACACGCACCCGCCTTAATCATTTCTTTCGCCAAGAGATAGGTCGCATGAACATTCCCAAAACCTGCGTCAATGTCCGCGATAATAGGACGAACATAGGTTTCAAATCCATCAATTTTCGCAATCACGGCCTCGCGGTTATCCGTTGTCTTTAGCTCATTAAAGAGATCGTTGAGATCAACTTCATCGGCTTGGCGTAAGCTAGTGTAAATTTCTTGGATGAGATCCACGACCGAGGTTTTTTCATGCATGGATTGATCCGGCAGGTGACCGAAACGGTTCCTTAGCCCGGCAACCATCCAGCCGGAGAGATAGACATAAGCGCGGTCCAGTGTCCCTTTCTGGCGTTTAATCGCACGCATCATTTGTTGCGCATGGAAGCCGGACCAACAGCCCAGAGACTGCGTAAATTGCGACGCGTCCGCGTCATAGGCGGCCATGTCTTTGCGCATCACCGTCGCCATAGCTTTGGCAATATCGAGGTGCGTCTCGAACGTATTTTGTGTCTTCAATTGCGCCAGTGCAACCAAGTCGATGCCAGCGGGTGCGCCATTAGGGTAGCGCGCTTGCAGTTCGGTAAGGGTCTGTGAGTAAGTCATTAGGTTTGCTCCAATAGGTCGTAAGCGGGGATTGTAAGAAAGTCCGGCAGGGTCGAGCCCGTCGCTGTTTGCGTAAATATTTCGGCAGCTTCAGGGAAACGTCCGCTATCAAAGCCCGCCTCGCCTAACTCTGCCTGCAGGGTAGAAATTTCTTCTGCGAACAGACGCTCGTAAAGACGCGGCGTCATAGTTTCCTTGAAACCACCCTCCATCTCGACGCTGGCGCCATGTCGGAGCCATTGCCAAATTTGCGCACGGGAAATTTCTGCTGTCGCGGCATCTTCCATCAGATTATGAATAGGAACAGCGCCTCGCCCGCAGAGCCAAGCTGCGATATAGCGAATTCCCACATTGATATTGGTGCGCACGCCCGCTTCCGTGACCGTTCCCGTATGTGGGACCAACATGGCCGCATCTGAGATATTACGCGTCTGACGCTTCTTATGAATCTGGTGACGGGACGGCATGGCGGCATTGAAGACATCCAT
>CALFWV010000126.1 GCA_937927825.1 uncultured Caulobacterales bacterium
ATGGTCGCGGCGGCCATGAAATGGTCCGGCGGATATATTTGGGCCTGCAAAAACTATGACGGCGACGTACAGTCCGACACGGTCGCGCAAGGCTTTGGCTCCCTCGGCCTGATGACATCCTTCCTGCTGACGCCGGACGGAAAGACCATGGAAGCCGAAGCGGCTCACGGGACAGTCACGCGCCATTACCGCAACCATCAGAAAGGTGAGTCGACGTCAACGAACTCAACCGCCTCCATCTTCGCATGGACACGCGGCTTAGCCCATCGCGGCAAGTTGGATGATAATGAGGCACTCGTGAAATTCGCAACAGGTCTCGAGAAAACTGTCATTGATACCGTCGAAGGCGGTCAAATGACAAAAGACCTCGCCCTTCTGGTTGGGGACCAACAAGGCTGGCTCACGACAGAAGGGTATTTGGAAGCGATCGCTGAGAATTTTGAGCGGAAGATGACTTAGAGGTCTTTTCTCGGTCCTTTTCCGGACAATCAAATACTAAATCAGAAAACCCACAGCGATCAACGTCGCCGTGGGCCTTTTTACGCCTCTAATTATCTTGTTTAGCAATTTGGTATTCCGCAATGTGCTGGGAAACTTCTTTGCGAAATTGCGTTTCATCCAGCTCACCGTCTAGCCTGTCTTCTTCCGGCTCAAACGCGTCCGATGTGACAAAAATACTGGAGAGACACTGACTTAAAGCATCGTCATCTTGAAATGTAATCGCTTCATCACGCTCAATTTTCCAAAATAAAATAAAGGTTTCGCTAAACACTTCAGCACTCACCCTGAAATCCAGAAATCCAGAAATCTATCTGCAAACTTCAAAAGTGTAAAACTCATTTCTATTTTACCTGATAGTTCGAACGGCTCTCTTACCCAATAATCGCATTCAGCGTAGGTGATGGGCGCATGACCATCTCGGTTAATTTCGCGTCGGAATGATAATATCCTCCCAAATCGACCGGATTGCCTTCGCCCGCTTGCAGCTCTTTCAAAATCGTCTCTTCACGCTCAACGAGCTTTTTATAGATACCCGCGAAATGCGCTTTCAGCTCTTTATCTTCATATTGCAGTGAAATCGCCTCGGCCCAATAACGCGCGAACCAGTAATGGGATGTGCGGTTGTCATTATCCCCGACCTTGCGGCCCGGCGAATGGCCCTCAACCAGCAGGAACTCTGTCGCGCGTTCCACGGCTTCGCCGAGCACGGCCGCTTTCGGACGGCCTTTCGTGGCGAGGAAATTGAAGCTTTCGCCCAGCGCGCAAAACTCGCCGAGACTGTCCCATCGCAGATGGTTTTCTTCTGTCAGCTGCTCGACATGTTTCGGCGCAGATCCGCCTGCGCCCGTCTCAAACAAGCCGCCGCCATTCATAAGTTTCACAATGGAGAGCATTTTGGCTGATGTGCCGAGTTCCAAAATTGGGAATAAATCGGTTAGATAATCCCGCAGCACATTGCCCGTAATGGTGACAACGTCATGGCCCTTGGTCATTTCTTCGAGCGTGTAGCGCGTGGCTTCACGCGGTGCGAGAATTGGAATGTCTTTTCCGGCGTCCTCGAGGGCGGGCTTAATATATTTAATAAGCTCGGCGTCATGAGCGCGGTTGGAGTCGAGCCAGAAAGCCGCAAGGCCCGTGGCATCAAACCGCTCGATACCGAGTTTTATCCAATCCAGAATTGGCGCTTTCTTAGCTGTGCAAGACCGCCAAATATCTCCGGTTTCGACGCCGTGGCTGATAATCGTCTCGCCATTGTCCAAAACAATCGCAATCGTGCCATCACCACTCGCCGTGAAGGTGGTCGGGTGAGAGCCATATTCTTCGGCCTTTTGTGCCATAAGGCCCACATTAGACACCGCACCGCAACTCGTCACATCCAGCTTGCCATTGGCTTTGAAAAACGCAATCGTCTCATCGTAAATCGGCGCATAGCAATTATCCGGGATACAGCATTTCGTATTCGCGGGTTCCCCATCAGGACCCCACCCAATGCCGCCCGCCTTGATGACGGCAGGCATAGACGCATCGATGATGACATCGGAGGAAACGTGAAGGTTGGTCACGCCCTTATCTGAATTGACCATATAGAGCGGCGGCTTGGCGGCAAGCGCCGCTTTCAAATCGGCTTCCATTTCGGCGTTTCCTGCGATGAGTTTTTCTAGCGTGCCGATGCCTGAGTTCGGATTGAAATCGAGCGCCGCCCCATGTTTCGCGAGGAAGTCTTCAAGGTAGACCGAAACGAAATGCCCGAAGATAATCGGGTCAGACACTTTCATCATGGTCGCTTTCAGATGGACTGAGAACAACACGCCCGGCTCCATCGAGGCGACTTCGGCTTTAATATAGTCGCGCAACGCATTTGCGGACATAAATGTCCCGTCGACAATTGTACCCGCTTCATAAGACAGCCCGTCTTTTAAAACGGTCTTTTTTCCGGACTTGTCGGTGAATATGATTTTTGCGCCCCCCGCCTGAGCCGCGCTAATGGTAACGGATTTCTCATTCGCGAAGAAATCATTGCCCGGCATTGAAGCGACAGTTGTTTTATTGTCAGCCGTCCATTCGCCCATACGATGTGGATTGACCTTGGCATAATTTTTTACGGCCTTCGCGGAGCGGCGATCAGAATTCCCTTCGCGCAAAACCGGATTAACGGCAGAACCTTTAACCTTGTCATATTTCGCGCGCACAGCTTTCTCTGCCGCGGATTTCGGATCCGTTGGATAATCCGGAATCGGATAGCCCTGTGTCTGCAGCTCTTTAATGGCCTCTTGCAGCTGGGGCACGGATGCCGAGATATTTGGAAGTTTAATCACATTGGCATCGGGCGTTTTGACCAGTTTTCCGAGCTCTGCCAGATCATCTGAAACGCGCTGGGCGTCAGATAACAGCTCGGGGAATAATGATAAAATCCTGCCAGCCAGTGAAATGTCGCGCGTCTCCACTTTGATATTTGCAGCATCAGCAAACGCCGTGATGATGGGGAGGAGTGAATTCCGGGCCAGTTCGGGCGCCTCATCAACGATGGTATAGATAATATCAGGTGTCGTCTGTGTCATATCGCTCAATCTTTTAGGCTTTTCAGTGTGTTATCATAATTTCATAACCTGCGTTTTTTGCCAGCGCGGTTAGAAAGACTAATCAAGAAAGGCCTCTCTATAGAAATGCTGCGCTTTTTCAAAGCATAATCAAAGACCATAGGATCAGGTCAGCGCGTATAACAAAAGGCTCTCTTGAATGTTACTGGTGAGTGACCACACATCGGCATAGCGGGGCGGCATGAAAAACATTGTTACACGCCATCTCCTCCCCCTCGCCATCTCTCTGGCCGCCACCACTGCGCAAGCGCAGGCCGGGCCGGAAGACCCCAGTGACGGCACAGGATATATTGGCGCAGCCATCCTTTTGAACTCGGAATATTTGGGCTCGGGCGATGAGGAGCTGCGCGCCGTGCCCTATCTCAGTTTTGACAATGTCAAAGGCTTCACCCTTTTCGGCTCAACCTTGAGATATCGCGCCCTAGACGTCGGCACGGGACAGGGTCTCGGCAAATGGTCGTTACGCGCAGGCCCCAGCGTAAGCTATCAAGAAGGTCGGAGCAGCGAGGAGAGTATAAACCTCACTGGATTCGAAGACATCGGCGGCAGCGTTCCAATCGGCGGCTTCATTCGCAGCACCATCGGCCCGATCGGCTTTGGGCTTAACGTCGGGAAAGATATTGCAGGCGGCCATAACGGGATAATCGCGGATGCCGCCATCGGCACCTTCTATAAAACCGGAAATTTCGCCATACAGCCAGCCGCAACGGTCAGCTGGGCGAATGGAGAACACAATTCCCGATTTTTTGGCGTGACCGATAGCGAAGCCGCATCTTCCGGCCTGTCTCGTTTCTCGGCTGGCTCCGGGATTTACGCCTATTCTGTTGGCATCGTGAGCTGGGTTGAAATTCAAGACAAATACGCCGTCACCCTGATTGCCAATCATAGATGGTTCACGAATGACGCGGCAGACAGCCCCATTTTAAACGCGTCTGACGGATCCAAAACCGGTGTGGTCGTCTCACTGGGAATTGCGCGAAAGTTTGATACCAAGTCATGGTAATTCCAATGGGTTTTTCGTAATTTAGAACGAACTTTTATATCGCTTTTATGTAACGTTATGCTGCGCGGCGCGTATATAACACATGAAACACGCACTCTCTCTCTTCATTTTAGCTGCAAGCATCGGCCTTGTGCCGGCGCAGGCCCAAGCTGAAGACGAGAAGGATAGCAGCGTAGACGTAGGCGGAGCCGTTTTGATACGGCCGGCCTATGTTGGGTCAGATCAAACTCGGACGAATCTCCTTCCCTACCTCGGCTTTGAAAATATTTACGGCATTGACATGTTCGGTCTCGCGCTCAGCGCAGAAGTCATCGACATCGGCACAGGCATGGGGCCGGGGAAATGGTCTCTGCGCGCGGGTCCCCGGCTTGGGTTTGATTTCGGACGCGACAGCGATGACAGCCCCACTTTGGCGGGGCTTGATGATATTGGTGTCAGCGCAATCGTCGGCGGATATGTGCGTTCAACCGTCAGCATCCTCGGCTTTGACATATCGGGCGGCCAAGATGTGATAGGCGGGCATGAAGGGTTTGTCGCGGATTTTTCAGTCGGCACGCGATATCCGGGCGACGGGTGGTATATTCAACCCATTGTCACCCTCAGCTGGGCGGACGCGACTTACACGCAAGCTATATATGGTGTTGGCGCAGACGCCGCGATGCGGTCCATTTTACCCGAGTTTAACACGAATAACGGCTTCCATCAGGCCTCTGCCACCTTGCTCGGCGGGGTCGAATTAGATGAAGATTGGAGCCTTACAGCACTGGTGAGCTATCGCGAGGCACTAGGCGACTTTAAGGACAGCCCGATTATTCAGGCCGAAGATGGATCGGCTTCAGGTGTCTTTGCGACGCTCGGTATTTCGCGCCGTTTTTCCTTCTGATGCGTGCAAATATGCGACAAGGACGAAGCTGATAATCATAAGTAAGAACCAGCTTCCCATTTTTTCTAAACTGATCATATGCCATTCGGTCTCTTGCCCGGGATAGGCCCACGTCTTTGTGAAAGTTCCTATGTTTTCGGCAATCCAAATGAAGACAGCCACTAAAGAGAGACCTAATAACAATGGCATAGGCCGATGCAATTCATCCGGTTTAAACAAAACTATACAGGGACCGTAGAGACTGGCCGCGGTGATAAATAGGCCAATGCGAATGTCGAAAACATAGTGATGCGTAAAGAAGTTCAGATAAATAAGGCCTGCCAAAATAGCCTGCAGCCAAAGGGGCGGAAAGCGGTCAAATTTAAAATCGAATAAACGCCAAACTCGCGCGATATAACTCCCAACGCATGCATACATATAACCGGAAAAGAGCGGCACATCCGCTATCCGCAACAGGCTCTCTTCCGGGTACACCCAACTGCCAATCTGTGTCTTAAAAATCTCCATCACAGTCCCAACAATGTGGAAAACAAAGATAACTTTGGCCTCATCCCAAGTTTCCAAACGTAGGACCAACATCCCAATCTGGATAAGAACCGCGCCAAGGGTCAGGAAATCATATCGCGCGAGCGGCGCATCTGCGGGATAAAACAGATAGGTCAGGAGGATGAGCGAGAGCATCAGCCCGCCGAATAAACACGCCCAGCCTTGCTTGATGCCAAACGCGACGAACTCATAGGCGGCGAGAGACCAAGCCCCCTTAACGATGCGCGAACGCAAAGCCACGCGGCGGTCATGCAAGTAAATGAGCGGATCAATCATCGGCCCACAAATAAACCCAAAGCAGGCCGTCATCTGACCTTAAAACGGCAGTTTTGTGTTATTTCGCGGTAACTCAGTCCGCTTTGACTTCGGTCCAAATGCCCAGTTCATTCCCCGAGGGATCTTTGAAATGGAACCGTTTCCCGCCGGGGAAGCTATAGGTTTCGACGCAAATTTCTCCGCCCGCACGCACAATAGCCTGATGCGACGCCTGTAAGTCATCTGAATAGAGGATAACAAACGCCCCCGGTTTATGGGGCGCGATATAGTCCTGACTTTCATCAAACCCACCCTCAATTCCTGCGCCGTGAAACGCCACATATTGCGGGCCGTAATCGGTGAAGGTCCAACCAAAGGCTTTGCCGTAAAAGTGTTTCATCGCCGCGACTGAGGTCGCAGGCAATTCGATGTAATGAATTTTGTGATGATTATCAGACATATGTCCCGGCCCTAAATAGTCTTCGATTTACCCGCCTCGACCATATCCAAATCAAGGGGCATCAGCTCTGTGGTGCTGATTTTTGTACGCGGCTTCTCGAACAATGTCAGCGTGCCGTCGATAACGGCCAGCATTTTCCCGCCGGGCGCAAGTTGATCCAAGACCGCTTCTGGTTCCGCGCGCAAGGCATAACCCATAACAATCCGATCAAAGGGCGCCTGTCCCGGCCAGCCATATCGTCCATCGCCGTGGCGGGTCACGACGTTGTAAATATCCAGCGCGCGAAAACGTTCATCCGCCTCTCTAATGAGAGTCTTATACCGTTCCACCGTGTAAATGCGCGTGGCCATATGAGATAGGATGGCTGCTAAATAACCACTCCCCAGCCCCGGTGTCAGGACTTTATGATCTGCGTTCACGTCCAGCAATTGGGCCAGTAACGCCGCCGTCATCGGCGGCGGCAAAGTCTGTCCGCAGGCGATTGGAACATTGACCGCATCATAGGCCTGCCCGCGCTTTTCCGGCGGGACAAAATGGCGGCGCGGGGCAAGCTCGACAGCGCGTAATACGGTGTTGGAAGAAATCCCGCGACTGCGCAGCCGCATAATCATGTCAATGAGGCCGGGATCTATACTCATACATCTATGCTCATGTGGTGAGCGTGGACAAGCTGTCCTCGTGAGTCAAATCGGTATGGAGCGGCGTAACGCTGATATAACCATCATAAATCGCGCGCAGATCGGTGCCTTGCGCAGGATTTGATTTTTTCGCGCCGTAGGTCAGCCAGAAATACTCGCCGCCACGCGGATGGTCGCGGCGGTCCACGCCCGTCATCTGAAAATCCCGATGGCCCTGCCGAGTATATTGCAATCCTTTCACTGCGTCAGGGGCCGTGTCAGGAAAGTTGACATTGGGGACGACATTCGCCGCCCACCCCTTATCCAGCAGAGTTTTGATTGTTGGCGCGCCATGCGCCAGCGCCGTTTCCCACGGGAGGCTTTGCGCGCCTTGGAACCCTCGCGCTAGAGATAGAGCAATAGACGGCACGCCCATTTGCATGCCTTGCAATGCACCCGCAACCGTGCCGGAAAATGTCACGTCTTCGGCCAGGTTTTGGCCCCGGTTTACGCCCGATAAAATCAAGTCCGGCAAACTGTCGGGCATCAAGGCTTTCAGACCGACAATCACGGAGTCCGTTGGCGTTCCGGTAACAGAATAAATCCTGTCCCCCAATTTGCGCAAACGCACGGGATTATGAAGTGATACACCGCGAGACGCTGCTGATTGCTCGCTGTCGGGCGCGCAGGTCCAAACGTCGTCGGAGAGCTGCAAAGCGATTTCACGCAAAACGGAAAGGCCGCGCGCATTCACGCCATCATCATTGGTCAAGAGAATTTTCACCCGATAACCTCAAGTCCGCCCATATAGGGCACGAGTGCGGCGGGCACGGAAATGGTGCCGTCTTCATTCTGGTAATTTTCCAGCACGGCAACCAATGTTCGGCCCACCGCCAAACCGCTGCCGTTGAGCGTATGGACGAAGCGATTATCTTTCTCGGCGTGTTTATAGCGCGCGTTCATGCGGCGGGCTTGGAAGTCTCCGCAATTACTGATGGAGCTAATCTCGCGGTAGGTGTCTTGGCTCGGCAACCACACTTCGATGTCATAGGTCTTGCGCGCGCCAAAACCGAGATCGCCGGTGCAAAGCTCGACAACCCGATATGGTAGGTTCAGCTTTTGCAGCACGGCTTCCGCGCAGCGCAGCATATTCTTATGCTCTGCTTCGGAGTCCTCAGGCTTGCAGATGGTGACCAACTCGACTTTATTAAATTGATGCTGACGGATCATCCCTGTTGTGTCGCGCCCGGCAGACCCCGCTTCGGAGCGGAAGCACGGCGTATGCGCCGTCATGCGTTTCGGAAGTGTATCCGCATCCAGAATGGACTCACGGACAGTGTTCGTCAGCGAGACTTCGGCGGTTGGGATAAGGAAATGATCTTCCCCGGCGGGATAAAGATCCTCGGCGAATTTAGGGAGCTGGCTCGTGCCATAAAGCGCTTTTGGCCAGACTAGAAACGGCGGGCTAGTCTCCTCAAACCCCTCCGCGACTTGCATATCGAGCATCAACGCAGCCAAAGCGCGGTCCATGCGGGAGAGCGCGCCGCGCAGGACGACGAAGCGGCTACCACTCATTTTGGCGGCGGTTTCGAAATCCATCATACCCAGCGCTTCGCCAAGGTCAGAATGGTCTTTCGGCGTGAAAGCAAAGTCGCGCGGCTCCCCCCATTTAGATAGCTCAACATTATCGTCTTCGCTTTCCCCATCAGGAACTTCGTGGAACGGAAGGTTCGGCAAGCTGGAGAGTTTATCGTGTAAAATAGCCTTTTCGCTATCGACCTGCGCGCCCATGGCGGCGATGACATTTTTCGCGCCTGCGACTTCGGTTTTCAAGCGCTCAGCCTCTTCTGTGTCGCCCTTCCCCATCGCTGCGCCAATCAGTTTGGAGCTTTTATTCCGCGCGCTTTCTGCCTCTTGCACAACCTGCATCGCCTTGCGGATGAGCTTGTCTTGATCAATGATTGTCTTTGATTGCGGCTCTAATCCCCGTTTCGCCCAGAGACGGTCAAATTCTTCGGGGTTTTCGCGAATGGCTTTTATATCGAACATGG
>CALFWV010000127.1 GCA_937927825.1 uncultured Caulobacterales bacterium
CAGATGCCAAGATGGACGCTATTAAATCCGCCGGGCGGCCAAGCGCCGACGTTGGCTTTTCGACGTCGACAATGGGCGTTACAGTCTCTGTGGTCATGGCGGCAGCTTAGGCGCGAAAGCCTATCTTGTCACATGAAACAAAGGGAAACATATCGGAAGAAAGTGAAACACAGGGTGGTTGGACAGATGTCGGCACGTCTCTTCATGCCCTCAAAAAAGGAACTCCGCTGCAACGGCGCAACGGTCGTCTCTCCAAATGAGGTAGATGAAACAAAAAACCCGCCCCGACCAGAGTGTTCTCTGTGCCGAGGCGGGCTAGTGTTTCAGCAAAAATTTCGCGATTTAGTGCGCGATAACGGCCAAGAGCAGCAAAGCGATGATATTTGTAATCTTGATCATCGGGTTGACCGCAGGCCCGGCTGTATCCTTGTAAGGATCGCCAACCGTATCGCCAGTCACCGAGGCTTTATGGGCTTCCGAGCCCTTGCCGCCATGGTTGCCGTCTTCAATATATTTCTTGGCATTATCCCATGCGCCGCCGCCCGCGGTCATGGAAAGCGCCAAGAACAGGCCTGTTACAATCACGCCCATCAACATAGCGCCAAGCGAAGCCAGCGCCTGCTCTGTGCCTGCGATGAAGTAAATCGCGAAGTAAAGCACGATAGGTGCAAGGATTGGCAGGAGTGACGGTTTAATCATCTCCTTAATCGCGGCACCCGTCAGCAAATCGACAGCCTTGGCATAATCCGGACGGGACGTACCCGCCATGATGCCCGGGTCGGCTTTGAACTGGCGACGCACTTCATCAACAATGGCTCCGGCTGCGCGTCCAACAGACTGCATGGCCCAAGCGCCGAAGAGGTAGGGCAGCAGGCCACCGATAAATAGACCGACAATCACGTAAGGATTGGTCAGGCTAAAATCGACAGTGACGCCGGACAGCGGGTTTCCTTCTTGCCCACTGAAATACAGGATATCCTGATAATAGGCCGCAAAAAGAACCAAAGCGCCCAAACCGGCTGATCCAATCGCATAGCCTTTGGTCACGGCTTTCGTCGTATTGCCAACCGCGTCCAGTGCATCCGTTGTATTCCGGACTTCCGGGTCCAGCTCCGCCATTTCGGCAATGCCGCCCGCGTTATCCGTGACTGGCCCGAACGCATCGAGCGCGACAATCATACCCGCAACGCCCAGCATGGCCGTTACAGCCGTTGCAATGCCGTAAAGTCCGGCCAAGCTAAAGGTGATGATAATGCCCGCGACGATAATCAAAGCCGGGATAGCGGTCGCTTCCATCGAAACAGCAAGGCCCGCAATGACGTTGGTACCATGTCCGGATTCGGATGCCGCTGCAACGGATCTCACCGGGCGGTATTTCGTGCCCGTGTAATATTCCGTAATCATCACGATCAGGAATGTGATGACCAAGCCAACAACGCCGCAGAGAAACAGATCCATGCCTGAGAACGGTGTGCCGGCAATCTCGCCAAATCCGCCGAGCACAAAATGCGTAACAGCCGCCAGGGCTCCGATGGACAGGACACCTGTTGCGATAAGACCTTTATAAAGCGCGCCCATAACATTTGTTGACCCCTTGCTCAGCTTTACAAAATAGGTGCCGATGATGGAGGTGATGATACAGGCTGCGCCAATGGCCATAGGATAAATCATCAGTGTCGGCGCGATAACCGTGCCGGCAAACAGAATGGACCCCAGGATCATTGTGGCGGCGATTGTCACAACATAGGTCTCGAACAAATCGGCAGCCATACCTGCGCAATCACCGACATTGTCACCAACATTATCCGCGATTGTTGCGGGGTTACGGGGATCGTCTTCCGGAATTCCGGCTTCAACTTTACCGACTAAGTCCCCGCCAACATCTGCGCCTTTGGTGAAGATACCGCCGCCAAGCCGCGCAAAGACCGAAATCAAGGACGCGCCCAGTGAAAGACTGACAAGTCCGTCAATAATGCCGCGCTCATCTGCGCCCATCGGACCCTTCAAGATCATATAGTAAATCACCAATCCCAGTAATGCCAAGCCTGCGACGAGCATACCCGTAATTGCGCCCGCTTTGAACGCGATGTCTAGGCCGGCTCCCAGTGACTTACGAGAGGCTTCCGTTGTTCGAACATTAGCCTGGACAGACACAAGCATGCCCACATATCCGGCAATGCCCGAAAGCACGGCGCCAAGAATAAAGCCGAGCGGCGCGATAAGATTCTGGAACAAAGCAAATAAAATGACGACGACAACGATACCGACGATAGCAATCGTTTTATATTGCTTGTTCAAATAGGCCTTAGCGCCTTCTTGGATCGCACCCGCGATTTCATTCATACGTTCATTGCCTGTGGAGGCTTTCATCAGTCCTGCACGGGTCACAATCCCGTAGGCGACAGCAATGAGCCCCGCCAAAATTATTAGATAGAGTGTCATAACAACGTCTCTCCCCTGATAAGGACGTACGGTCTGGACTGTACCCTTAGGCCGTCCGTCCGGTTATGTTATGAAGTTGGCCGCGCCGGTCTCTCCCCGACTGCGCTTCCCCTCGCGAGTGTGAAGTTGGCCGCCGACTACTTTTTTGGTTCGGGCGCTTCCCTTCGCGTGCGTTAACCTTTGCCGCGTGATAAAGGGGGCGTCAAGGCCGTTCCCGCCCGGTCAAGTCTGGAGTTTTGCAATACATGTCCCATATATTGCCCATGATAAACACAGACGCACTTGACGAAACACCGCTGGCATCGGGATTTCGCCGCCGTCCGGCCGAGGAACGCGGCACGGCGGATCATGGCTGGCTGCGCTCGGCTTTCAGTTTTTCTTTCGCCAATTATTATGACCCGAAAAATATGGGCTTTGCGAATTTGCGCGTGATAAATGACGACCAAATCATGCCGGGCCGAGGTTTCGGCGAACACCCACACGAAAATGCCGAGATATTTTCTTATATTGTCGGTGGGTCGCTCGCACATAGGGATACGATGCGCAACAGCTCCACTGTGACGGCGGGCGGCGTTCAGTATATGTCTGCGGGGTCCGGTGTGCGCCATTCGGAATTTAATCCATCCAATGACACCCCCGTACATTTTCTCCAAGTTTGGTTGCTCCCAAATCAAGACGGAGGTGAGCCGCGTTACGAAACGCTTGACCTGTCACCGGACGAGATATCCGGAACACTGAAATTGTTTCTATCGCCGGACGGCAGAGACGGCTCGCTTGCCATGCGGGCTGACGGGTTGATATTTGCAGGTCGTTTCGACGGGGATCAGAGCGCAGAAGCGGTTTTACCCGAGGGCCACCAAGGCTGGGTGCAAGTCGCCAAAGGGTCCGTGGATGTGAACGGTCAGCGCTTGGATGTCGGCGATGGCCTTGCGATTTCTAAAGGCGGACGTTTGGTTTTCTCACAAGGAGTTGAAGCAGAACTGCTTTACTTTGACCTCTTCGGATAGGAACTGAGTCACGCTCTGCCGCGTATTAAGTGGGAGCTTAAATTTTTGAGGGACTTTACCATGCGCGCTTTACTTCTTTCCGCCGCCATTTTGTCATTGGCGGGCACAGCTTCTGCTAAAACTGTAACCGGAACAGCCGGCTCCGAAATCGAAGTCACTGAACTCGAAACCTTTGATGGTCCTTGGGCTATGACGGTCCTGCCCGATGGGCGCATGTTGGTGACAGAACAAAGCGGGTCGCTTTGGCTGGTCGGGCGAAATGGCAAGAAGCTCGGAAAAATTGGGAATGTGCCCTCCGTAACGGAACGGAACCAAGGCGGAATGGGGGACATTATTCTGGATCCTAATTTTGCAGATAATAAGCGCGTTTATATTTCCTATGTG
>CALFWV010000128.1 GCA_937927825.1 uncultured Caulobacterales bacterium
TGCACCTTGTTGATTTTCTTGGCGTGGGTTTCGGAGAGTGAGCCGCCGAAGACGGTGAAGTCCTGTGCAAAAACAAAAGTCTTGCGGCCGTTGATCGTGCCCCACCCCGTGACGACGCCGTCGCCCGCCATCTTGTTCTTCTCCATGCCAAAATCTGTGGACCGGTGGGTGACGAACATATCGAATTCTTCAAAACTGCCCGGATCGAGCAGGAGTTCGAGCCGTTCGCGCGCAGTCAGCTTGCCTTTAGCATGCTGGGCGTCGATGCGCCGCTTTCCCCCGCCCAAGCGGGCCTCCGCCCGTCGGTCTTGCAATTGGTTCAGAATATCGCTCAAGGTAATCCCCTATTATCGTTCGATATTAAGGGCAGCACCCTAGTTACGGGGCGCGGCAAGGCAAGCCTTGTTTCGTCTCAAACATGGGACAAAATTCCATTTAGGCCCTGCACATACAATCGTGACGAGCCGCCTTGCGGCATTGTCAGTTGCAACCCACCCTAAAAAAGGCGCATGAGCCGCTGCAAAGACAAGACGGATACACCTAAACCCACCTTTCGTCCGCAAACGTAGTCAGACCATGAAACTCAACACGTCCTATATTATCGCCGGTTCCCTGCTCCTCATCGGGGCGGCTTGGTTCCTGTTCAACAATCTGGGCGAAGATGCGCCTTTGACGGTCTCGACGCCCGCGACGGCAAAGGAACAGGCGCGGCAATCCATGCCAACGGTTCAAGTCCGCCGCATAAGCGCCGTCCTGCATCCCGATGTGATGGAGCTATATGGGCAATCCCGCGCAAATCGCGAGGTTGCCTTAAAAGCAGAAACGGTGGGTACGGTATCTCAGATATTTGTGACAGAGGGCGCCCGCGTCAAACAGGGTCAAACCGTTTGCCGCCAAGATCTGAACGCCCGCCAAGCGCAAGTCGACCAAGCCAAAGCCAATTTGCGCGCCATCGAAACGGATTTAAACGCCGCCCGCACCTTGGCGGAAAAGGGGTTTCAATCTGCGACGCGCGTAACGGCATTTGAGGCGCAGTTGGACGGCGCGCGCGCGGCGCTCAAACAGGCCGAGATAGAAGCCGATAATATCAATATTCGCGCGCCCTTCTCCGGCATTTGGGAACGGCAAGACGCACAGATTGGGGATTATCTGTCCCCGGGTATGTCCTGCGGCTTGCTCGTCGATCTCTCCCCGTTGAAAGTTGACGCGCAGCTCACGGAAACCCAAATCGGACGTATCGCAAAAGGCAGCTCCGCCACGGTTGAGTTGGCGACCGGCCAAACCCTGACTGGCAAAGTCGCCTTCATCGAGGCAAAAGCTGACCCTGCGACGCGAACGTTCCGCACGGAAATCCAAGTTCCGAATTCTGACTATGCGCTGAAAGCCGGAGTCACGGCGACAGTGCGGATTACATCAGGCGAAACGCTGGCGCAGCAAGTGCCTGCAAATGTGCTCGCGCTGAATGATACTGGTAATGTCGGAATTCGATATGTTGACGGATCGGATGTTGTGCGCTTTGCGCAGGTCAAAACGATTGACGAAGACGCGGCAGGGATTTGGGTGACGGGGCTGCCTGAAAACACCCGCGTCATTGTCGAAGGACAGGATTTCGTGGACGTCGGCATGACCGTCGAAGCGGTTGAACGTTACGGCGAGACAAGCCCGAGCCTAACCCAGACAAGCCTGACAAATGACGCCGGCGGATTACAATAATGTCAACGCGCGACATGTCTCCTGCGGCGACCGGACTGCCCGGAATTGTTGCCTTCTCAATCCGCAATTGGCGGATGACAATCGGCATTATGTTATTCTGCGTGATTGGCGGATTACTCGCGATTAGCCGCTTGCCCATGGACGCCGAACCCGACGTCCCCGTGCCGTTCATCAATATTCAAGTCGTGCTGCCGGGCGTGTCCCCGGAAGATTCGGAACGGCTGCTCGTCCGCCCGATGGAAACCGAGCTGAAATCCATTGAAGGCTTGAAAGAAATTCAAGGCGTTGCCGCAACCAATGTCGCTTACGTGACTCTAGAGTTTGATATTGGTGTCGATAAAGACCGCGTTATGGCGGATGTGTTGGAGAAGGTAGACCGCGCCCGCGCGGAATTTCCGCAAGAAGCCCGTCAACCCGTCATTGAAGAGGTCAGTTTTTCCGCCCTTCCCATCCTGACCGTAAATCTCTGGGGCGATGCGCCGGAACGAGAGTTGCAACGCCGCGCCAAAGATTTGCAGAGAAAAATAGAAGCCATACCGCTGGTGCTGGAAGCTAATATCAGCGGTGAACGGACAGATGTTTTAGAGGCCATTATTGACCCCGCGCGCTCGGAAAGTCTGGGTATTACGTTTCAAGAGATTGCGGGCGCTGTATCGCAGAATAATGCGCTGGTCCCGGCGGGCGCTCTGGAAACAGGTTCCGGCAAGTTTAATATCAAATTACCCGGTTTAATCGAAGAGCCCTCCGATATGGCGAACCTCGTCGTGCGGCGGGGGGGCGACGGCGCAATTGTTAAATTAGGCGATATCGCAGAGGTCCGGCGCGGCTATAAAGATCAAACTACCTTGGCCCGTTTCAACGGACGTCAAAGTGTCAGCTTGGAAATCAGCAAACGCCAAGGCGTCAATATCTTGGAAGCCAGTGAGCAGGTGCAAGCTCTAGTCGATGCGCAAACCGCCGATCCAAATTGGCCCGCCACCATCAATGTGACCTACAGCCAATCTCGCTCTGTCTATATCAAGGACATGATGTCGGAATTGTCAGCCTCCATTATCAATGCCGTCGTCTTGGTCTTTATCGTTTGCATCGCTGCGCTCGGCTGGCGGTCTGCGATATTTGTAGGTTGGGCTATCCCTGCCAGTTTCTTGATCGCCTTTTTCGGTTTTCTGATCGCGGGCGAAACCATCAATATGATGATCCTCTTTGGCCTCATCCTTTCCGTGGGGGTTTTGGTCGATAGCGCCATTGTTATTGTCGAATTTGCTGACCGGAAAATGGAAGAGGGAGTCGTCCGTTTGGAGGCTTTCAAAATGGCGGGCGAACGTATGTTCTGGCCGATCATGAGCTCGACCGCGACGACACTGGCCGCCTTTATTCCGCTGTTGTTCTGGGAATCCACGACCGGGAAATTCATGAGCTATTTCCCGCGCACCATGATTTACGTGCTATCGGCATCGACCTTGATGGCGATTATTTTTCTTCCCACGATTGGCGCGAAAATCGGATTTCGTCCAAAGAAAACCGCGAATGGGAATGTCGGTAAGTTATCTGCGGGCGACGGCGATCCTTCTGAAACGACAGGTTTTATCGGACTTTATGTTCGCCTGATCCAAAGAATTATCAATTTTCCTATATTGGTTATGGCTGGCATGGTTTTGCTCGCCTTTGCAATTATATCTATCTTTGGGGCCTCTATGTCCGGCCCCCCGCCAAAACCTGTGGAGTTTTTCACGCAATCCCCGTCTGAACAGCTTTACGTCCTGGCCCGCTCGCGCGGGAACACTACGCCTGAGCAATATATGACCATCGCGCGGGATTTGGAAACCCGCATCGAAAACATCAATGGCATTGAATCCGTTTATACCGTGACGGGGGCTGGCGCAGGCGGTGGGGGCGCGTTGAATGGTGTCGGCGATGTCCCCTCCGACACGGTTGTCCGTCTTTACACTGAACTTCTGCCGTTCGCAGAACGCCGCGATACGCAATCCATTATGGATGATTTAACCGAGGCCGTCACCGGCATTCCGGGAGTCATCACCGAAGTCACGGCCGTCGACCAAGGCCCGCCCATTGGGAAGGATATCGGCATTCAAATCAGCAGTGACGTCCCAGCGGATCTGCGCGCCGCAACCGCCAAGGTTCGCGCAAAACTCGCCTCAATGGACGGCATCATTGATATCGAAGACACAACACCCCTGCCCGGCGTAGAGTGGGAATTCATTGTCAATAGAGCAGAAGCCGGACGGTTGGGTCTGGATGTGGGCACGATTGGTGCGGCCCTGCAATTCGTTACAGAGGGCGCATTGGTTGGGCGCTACCGCCCGTTGGACGCTGATGACGAGGTAGATATTCGTATTCGCTATCCTGCCTCGGCTCGAACGTCGTCTGAGCTGGACCGCTTGCGCATCCAAACGCCGCAAGGGGCTTTGCCGCTTTCGGCTGTGACAACCCGTGTGGCAAAACCGCGACAGGACAAAATCGAACGCCGCGACTTACTCCCTTATTATATCGTCCAGGCCAATACGGCGAAGGATTACGCAACGAATATTCAAGTTGAAGAGCTGACAGAGTGGAAGGCCAATGAAGCTGGCTTCCCGCCATCCGTACAGACAAAGTTCCTGGGCCAACAAGAAGAAAATGCGGACGCTCTCGCCTTTTTTAAGGCTGCCGGACTGGCTATCTTATTTATGATGAGTGTTATTCTGCTCTTGCAGTTTAACAGCTTCTATCATGTGTTTTTGACGATTTTAGCGGTCGTGATGAGTGTGTTTGGCGTGTTGTTAGGATTGGCATTTTATTCTTATGTCTCGATGATTTTGACCCTAACGGGTGTCATCGCCCTTGCCGGGATTGTCGTGAATAATAATATCGTCTTGATTGATGCCTATCAGAGACTGCGCGAGCATGGTTTTGGCGCTGTCGATGCCGCCGTTCGAACCGCCGCCCAGCGGTTACGTCCCGTATTCCTGACGACATTGACGACTGTCGTGGGCCTCATGCCTCTCATTCTTGGATGGCAGGCGAATATTTTCACCGGAGAATTCTCGACAAAGGGCTCCAGCACATCAGAAATATGGGCACCGATTTCCTATGTCGTCGCCTGTGGTTTAGGGTTTGCCACGATTCTAACGCTTATCGTCACGCCCGTTATGCTGGCAATGCCAACGGTCATGCGTGGGCGAATTGAAAGATTATTCCGCCGTTTCAAAACAGGGCGTAAGCGCGCGCGGAAACCCCGCAGCGACGCCCCCGCTCCGGCAGAGTAGGAGATAATTTACTCCACTGACTCTTGCGCAGAATTTTCGTCCTGCGCCAGCGGCGCAAAAATAACCGTCGATTGACCGCCGCCGCCAATCAAGGTCCGACGAACCTGCCATTGGCCTGGATCCATCGTGACAGAGAGCGCGCCGCTGCCATCGGTGTCTTCCTCTTGCAATGGGGGAAGAAAAATAAACGGAACCGAAATGGCAATCGGTTCGCTTGGCGCATCCAGCGTGCCGGGCGCGGGAATGAGTTCTGCGGTCAATATAATTTGCGCCCGCGGTAAAAGACGGCTTGCGATGAAATTCCAGCGCCCGCCGACGCCAATGCCCGTTTCCCCGATGACAGAATCCTGTGCGTAGAATCGAACCCGTCCCGGTACCGAAGATGTCCCTGTGATGATGACGCCGCCGGCAAAATCATAATCAATGACAGATAAACTCAGCGGGCCGGACCGTGGTGTATCGCCAAAGGGCGATTGAATGATGCGCGACGGACTGCCCGGTGCGGTCACCAGAATCAACGCGGATGTTTTATAGATGGAAACAGGTTCTGCATCCGCATCTGACCCGGCTTCGCTCTCCATTTCGAGGCCTTCCTTTGGAGCCGGTAAACGAAATACCGTTTCTTCCGACCTTATGCCCGGCGCGTCTTCGCCCATGTAAAGTTGGGCTTCCAACGCCATAGGTTTGTCTTCCACGTCAACCGTCACACCCCATTGTCCCAGATTATTGACCCGCACCTGACGCAGGCGTTCCCCTCGGTTTGTTATGATGACAACCGCTTCGGGTTCCGCTTTGCCCGAAAGGCGAAGCCGCGGAGACGGCCCATCTCGTAATTCGCTTATCTGCAGAAAGCTCGCGGGTTGAACGCCGATCATGGCGCCGTTGGTCGGTTGAGCTTGAATCTCCGCACCCACATCGAGCTCGTCTCCCCCAGCGGTGAGTTGAAGGGCGACATAAAGCAAAACCGCGAGGATGAGGGCCGCGCCAACGATGAGAATGTAGCGTCCCGGATTAAATTTCGGGGTTGATGTCTGAGACGAGGTTTTCAAAGCGGGCAACATCTCCTAAGGCCAGCAGGATTCGGACATCCTGTCCCTTCGGTACTAAATGAAATGGAAATTTAATGACAGACGCCAAATCACTCAATATTTGTGTCTTTTGCGGCTCTTCACCCGGCGTTAATCCGGCGCATTTGAAACTTGCTAACGCATTAGGAGAGCAAATTGCCGCGCGCGGGCACGGCCTTGTTTACGGCGGTGGCGGCCTTGGGTTGATGGGGGCCACTGCGCGGGCCGCGCGGGATGGCGGCGCAAAGGTCATCGGGATAATTCCACACTTCTTGAATGCGATTGAGCGGACTATTCCGGGAATTGAACATGAGTTTGTCGATGATATGCACGCGCGCAAAATTCGCATGTTTGATCTGGCTGATGCCTTTATCGTTCTGCCCGGCGGAGTTGGCACCTTGGAAGAAGTCATTGAAGTCATGAGTTGGCAAAGGCTGAACCTTCACGACAAGCCTATTGTTTTCCTCTCGGACACCGGGTTTTGGGACAAACTTGTCAGCGTTTTGGATGATATTATTAAAGCGGGATTTGCACCCGAAAGCCTTCACGCGGATATTGAGTCTGATGCCGATATCGACACGGTTTTTAAGACGATTCACCGCCGCTTGACCGAAGGCCGCAAAGCGCAGCCTTTGGGGGGTAAGCTCGATAAAATCTCAGATTTAGTTTAAACGATAACGCTGCTGAGAATTGGCACGAGGCCGGCCGCATCCTCGGCGTCAAAGCTACCAACTTCTGTGGAATCAACATCGAACACCGCAAAAAGCGAGCCGTCCGGCCCGTATACCGGCACGACAATCTCGCTTTGACTGCGTACATCACACGCGATGTGGCCGGGATACGCATGAACGTCTTCGACAATTTGAACCTCGCCGGTTCTCGCGGCCGCCCCGCAGACGCCGCGCGAAAAAGGAATACGCAAGCAGCCCAGTGTGCCCTGATATGGCCCGACAACAAGCTCCTCGCTTTTTTCCGGATCAACCACATAAAACCCTGTCCAGAAATAGCTTTCAAAAGCTTCGGATAAAAGGCAACTTACGGTCGCCATACGCGCGACATTATTGGTCTCGCCTTCAAGGACGGCGGCAATTTCTTTTGCGGTTTGAATGTAAGTTTCAGTTTTTGTCATGAAGGCGCATATAGAGACGGCGTTCGTAATCGTCTATAGGGTTCGCGAAACCGTGATGGATTAAAGAAAAGCCTGTGCAGCGGCCCGTCCCGACAGCCACGCGCCTTGCACACGTCCGCCCAAGCACCAATCTCCGGCGACAACCAATCCGCTCCCCCTTAGGCATGGGATATCTGGCGATGTTTTACTCGACGCGTAAAGCCAGCGGTGAAGCGCAATATGCGGAGCATTTTCCAGCGGTAGTCCCAGAAGCGCAGATGCAGATTTCAACATGACAGCCTGCACCTCTTCGCGGTCTGTATCCGCATTTTCATCGGACCATGTCGCTTCGGAATGCACAACAATTGTTCCAACAGCTTTGGAGCGGCCCGGTTTGGCGTTATTCATCGCTATCCAATCAATTGGCAGGTTCTTGACACGTAAAGTGTCCCAGCCCGGATCTATGGGCACAGAAAGACCGATCATCAAACAAAAGCACACATGCATCTGAGCGGACTTAACTGCGCGGCGTTTGGCAAAATTATCCGGTAAAACTTGTTCAGCTTGCGCGGGCGGCAGGGTTGAAATCACGCCGTCAAATCCGGATTGCGTGGTTCCGTCTTCAAAAATGAGCGTCCATCCCTTCTCCTGAGTGACAGATGCGACGCGGCAACCCAAATGAATATCCAGATTTTTTGCCCAATATTTCGGGAGGCTGTTCATCCGAGGCTGTCCAACATAGCGAGGGCGGCCCGTATCCGCGCTAAGCGCCCCGGTTTTGAGATAGAGAGCTTTGGCATTCCATTGGGACACCACGCCATCCGCCATGGCCACATCGATTTCTGTTTGAAAATCGGAATCTTGAACGGTGAAATATTGCGCACCGTGATCAAACTCCCATGCATCCGCATAGCGCGTCGACATACGTCCGCCGACTCCGCGCGATTTGTCAAATAAAACGGCTTCAATGCCGTGCTGTGCCAATTCCCGTGCTGCAGATAATCCGGTAACGCCGCATCCTAGAATCGCAATTTTCATGGGGCTGTCGCCGTCTCAATCTGATTTTCGGATGAATGCGTCAGCGCAGATTTCTTGGCACGGTTCCAGAAACGAAAGAACCGCCCGGTGTCCGTATTGGCCGGAATATGCGCAAGTTGGGGTGCATCAACAACGGTCACATCATGGCTTTTCCGTAAATCAGCCACGACATCCAGAACATAAAGGTTGGGAGTTCCCGCCGTATAAATAGTTTCACCGGCCGCCAAAACCGGCAAAATCTCGCAAGGACGTCCCGCATAGATTGGGATATCTAAATCATGTGCGCATTCATAAATAAATACCCGCCGTTTCAGCGAATAGGCGCGTCTGTCATGCTCTTCTGTATCCCAAATAAAGATGGGCTGCACCGCAGGTCCGGCTGTCCAAAAGACGGGGTGGTTCAATGTTATCGCATCTTCATGAACCCAAACTATACTCATTTTTTAGGCTCTAGATTGGGGAAAAGGCGCGCATAGAGCTCCTCATATGTGCCCGCGAGCGGACGATTTGTTTCAATCCGCGTATCCACTGTATCACCAGAGAATTTTGCGATATTTTCAAGATTAAAATAATAAGGCTTGTGAGAAAAAGTGCTCGCCACCCACTGCCATGAAAGATTGTTCGACGCCGGATCCCCATCGAGGAGATGTGTCAGAAACCAAGCCGCGCCCGCCTGCCATTTTATCCGTCGCCAATGGCAAACATAACCTGCTAGATAAAGCCGCGCATGATTATGGATATAACCTGTTGTTAGCAACTCATCTATGAAACCATCTATTGAGGCAATGCCCGTTCGTCCCTCGGCGATGTCGCGAGGAAGATTATCTTGATAATCGTCGGGAGAGAACCCCGTCTTATAAGGTTCAACATCCTGCCATATATTTCTGGGAAACTCTTTATAGAGACGCTGCCAATATTCCCGCCAAGACAACTGCTGGATAAATTTTTCCGAGTCCTTAGCCGATGAGATATCTAAAGCTGTATCGCGAACATCCGTTATATTCACGACGCCGTGGCGAATATAGGGGGAAAGCCGAGTGACGGCCCCGTCAAGGTGGTTGCGGGTAGAGCCATATTTTGCAGGATTAAGGTGCGCGAGACACTGATCTGCCGCTTTCCGTCCACCGCGAATTTCGGATATGATCACGTCTGAGTCGGCAAGCCCCGGAGAAATGTCTTTCACACGGCTGACAACCTTGTCTCGTCCGGATTTCTCCAAACGCTTCAAAGCGCACGGTTTTGCCAAACCGGGCGGTAAACTGTCCAAAAGACTGACCATGGATTTGATACGTCGTAGCATCCAAAAACAGGGCAAAATAGAATAGTTTTTCGTGTCCGAAATAGTTTTTGGAAAAATTGTTCGCCTGCATATCTTTTTTGCTGGAAAATTCTGGATTCGCGCTCTATTGGACCGCTGAAACTACGAGCCTTACCTTGATTGACAGCGCTGTCAGTCTTATCTGAGCCGTAGAGTTTAAAGAGGACGCGAAAGACATGACTACACGCATCGCTATTAATGGTTTCGGACGCATTGGCCGCAATGTCTTGCGCGCTTTGATTGAACAAGGCCGCGACGATATGGAGATTGTCGCCATCAATGATTTGTCCTCGACGGAAAACCTCGCGCATCTTTTGAAGTATGATTCGGTGCATGGTCGTTATCCCGGAAAAATCACCTTCACTGAAAACAGCTTGAATCTTGGCGGCAATGATATTGAAGTCACCTCTATCCGGAATTTGGAAGATCAAAACTGGACAGATAATCAGGTCGATATTGTTTTCGAATGCACCGGTATTTTCACAGCCCGCGACGCCGCCGCCAAACATTTGGCCGCTGGCGCGAAACGCGTGTTGATTTCAGCGCCCGGAGCCAATGCCGACAAAACCATCGTTTACGGCGTTAATGACGGCGAATTAACGGCAGACGACATTATTGTCTCGAATGGCTCTTGCACAACAAACGCTCTGGCACCTGTTGCGAAAGTTCTAAATGAAACTGTTGGAATTGAAACTGGGTTCATGACGACAATTCACGCCTATACGGGCGACCAACCCACTCTGGATGCCGTCCACCGAAAAGATTTTAACCGGGGCCGCGCCGCAGCCCTTTCCATGATACCGACATCGACGGGCGCCGCAAAAGCGATTGGCCTGGTTATGCCTGAACTGGACGGGAAACTTGACGGAAAAGCCATCCGCGTTCCAACCCCGAATGTGTCAGTCGTCGATTTGGTTATTACGACTCAAAAAGCTGCGAGTGTCGAGGCCGTCAATACCGCCTTCCGCAAGGCCGCAGGCGGTCCCTTGAAAGGGGTCTTACAAATCGTCGAAGACAAAACAGTTTCAATTGATTTTAATCACGATCCGCACTCCTCTTCCCTCGTTCTGGGCGAAACCGTCGTCATGGGCGAGAATATGGTGCGCGTGCTGTCATGGTATGATAATGAATGGGGATTTTCCAACCGGATGCTGGATACAGCCGCCGCGATGGCGAAATTTCTCTAGGAGGCTGAGCCCATCAAACGCATGACCACGCAAGAGCTGCACACAAAGCTCGAAACACTTCTGGCGGCACATAAGAAAGCGGTCGCATCTGACCCGCAGGCAAACCCTGTTAAATTGCTGGCCTACGACATCTCAAAAGCAGTTGAAGACCGCAGTATTGCATTTCGGGATATTGAAGCTCTCGTCAAAACCCTTTCTGACCGCGGTGCTCTGGATCGCGCCAATCGTCTGCGAGAGAGAGCCGGCGTAGACCGCTTCACACATTTGCGAGGGGAGATAACACGCGTTGCAGAAGAAAAAGCGGCGGAAGGCTTCAACGCGTTTCAAGAGTGGGCAGAAACGCCCGCTCAGGGCATCGTCTTAACAGCGCATCCGACATTTTCTCTGTCCCGTGATATCCGCAATACGCTTGGCGCCATCGCATCCTCAAAAGGCAAAGCCGTTGATGATTTAACAGACACGCTGAAAACACATCCTTATTTACCCAAACGCGCCCCGACCCTGATTGAGGAACATGAGGATACGCAAGCCACACTTACGCGCATTCAAGACGCGTTGAGCAAATTAAACGCTGTTGTATTGGACGTGGCCGCAAAGCATTTCCCGAAAGACTGGACTAAGCTTACGCCCCATTTAGCGGATGCCTATAGTTGGGTGGGCTATGACATTGATGGACGGACCGATATTTCTTGGGGCGACGCCTTACGTCTGCGCCTGTCAGAGAAACGTGATCAGCTTTCACGCTATGCAAAGGAAGCGGCACGGATTGCGGATGCGGGCGGTTTTAAAGCCAAGGCCGAAGATGCGGTCGACGCGCTGTCTGATCGGATTAAAGCCGGCTTGGCCTCTGCAGAACGCGATTTGAACCTTTTTGAAAAGGACCTGGACGACCCGAATAATTTGGTCGCCGCTGCCAATAATCTAACCCGGCAGTCTTCGCGGCGATTTACAGAACTCTCCTCCCTTCTTCCAAATATTGAGGCTGCAATCGCAGGTGCGCCAACTGCCGACATCCAAAGGGATTTAATATGCTTACGTGCGCAGATGAAGGCTTTCGGTCTGGGGACGGCGCGCATTCATTTCCGTCTCAATGCCCGTCATGTTATGTCCGGCGTGAAAGGCATTTTTGGTCTGTCGGATTCCGGTTCCGACACCCGCACAGTTTTGAACCGCGCAACAAAGCTCACGAAATCCGTCAAGCCGCAACCCGTCAATTTTGCTTCACTCGCATTGGAGAAATCCACAGCGCATGAGAAAATGATTTTGATTGCGCAAATACAGAAATATATCGATGCCTCTGTACCAATCCGCTTGCTAATTGCGGAAACGGAAGACGCCCTTGTTCCTTTGTCAGTGCTTTATCTCGCGCGGCGTTACGGCGTAGCGGATATGCTTGATATTTCTCCCCTGTTTGAAACGGCTGACGCCCTGAATAATGGCGGCCGGATTATTTCCAAGATGTTGGAGAACCCAGTTTACCGCGCCTACATCCAAGAGCGCGGCGTTTTTGCAATTCAAACCGGATTTTCAGATGCAGGTCGGTTCATGGGACAAATCCCGGCCACGCTAGCCATTGAACGGCTGCAATCCCATTTCGCGCGAGAAATGGAAAATCACGGGATTGAGGGCGTTACGGCGCTTGTCTTCAACACCCATGGTGAAGGCTTGGGTCGCGGGGGACATCCGGGTTCGATCAAAGCGCGTTTGGATTACGCCATGAGCCCCTGGGCGATTTTACAGTTTGAACGCCGCGGCATTCACCTGTGTCACGAAACCAGCTTCCAAGGCGGCGACGGCTATCTTTGGTTCCAGACACCCGAACTGGCCGATGCCACCATCTTCTCGCTCCTCAGCGGGCGTATGTCAGATCGCAGCGCAGCCGGTGACGACCCATTTTATACAGAGAAAGATTTCTCTTGGGATGTTTACCGCACAATAGGCTCTGAACAAGACGCGCTCTATTCCGACCCCAATTATGTCAGTTTGCTGGGCGGTTTGGGACAAAATATGTTGATACCCACAGGCAGCCGCGCGGTGAAACGTGCTAAGTCAGGCTCCGGCGCAGATATGTTCAACCCGCGACTTCTGCGGGCTATTCCGCATAACGCGATTTTGCAGCAATTCGGAACGCCCGCAAACATTGTGTATGGAACGGGACGGGCCGCACGCATTGACGCAGAGAAGTTCGAAACACTGTATGCAAACTCCGCGCGCGCGAAATCCATTTTTGATCTTGTGATTACATCCATGGGCCGAACGAACCTCTCGATCCTCACAAGCTATGGACGCCTGTTTGATCCCGGATTCTGGATTAGCCGCGCCCTTTCAGGGGCCGAACCTCTTTTGGCCAATCGGTCATTAATTGTCGCAGAGACGCTGGAGGCCTTACCTTGGCGGTCACAGATTATGGACCTCGCCAACCGTCTCCGCTTGGATAAATATGACAGCCACCGAGTTTTGGCCAGATGTAATGAAAACGCCGATTTTGCGCCTAATGATACGCTGGTCATTCTCCATGCGCTACGTCTGGCCGTAATCATGAAAATGTTGATTATCATGACCGAGCTGCCGATTATTTCTGACGAGGCGACCTCGCGCCTCTCCGCTTTGCAGCGCATGCAAACATTCCAAATTGACGACATATTGCGTGATCTGCGCGACAGATACCCGGCCAAAACAGCACCGCTTGAATGGACCAAAGCCCTATCAGAGAAAACAGACCTGCCCGTCACATCAGGTGGGTTCGCGCATATTTCGGACCATGTTGTAAAGCCACTGGACCGCGCCAAAGATCTGGTTCGTCAGATTACAATTGCCGTAACGCATCACTATGATGCGTTTGGGTAAAATCCGGACAGTCTCTTTAAAGCAGTTTACCCTGCTGTCTGGCCATACTCGCTTTCAACGCATTGATGGCGGAGCGAATACGTGTTTTTACAGTGCCGAGCGGTAACCCCGTTTCGGCACTGATTTGCTTATGGGTCTTAAATTCCAGAAAGGCCATTCGGATTGCCATTTGTTGAGCCTCTGTCAGGCGGGCAATATGATTGCGTAAAATTTCCGTACTTTCCTGCGTCATGAAATCTTCTTCGGCAGACGGAACTTCGTCATCTGCGATAACTTTCATCAACTCCGGATCACGCACGTCCATACGGCCGTGTTTGCGCTGATGATCAATCCATTTATTGCGCGTTAAACGATACACCCATGTCGCGAAGCTGGCTTTCGCCGGATCGAACAATACCGCACGCGTCCATACTTTTATCATGACGTCCTGCACGATGTCTTCGGCGGTGCCGTTCCCAACACCGCGAGCCATCAGCCAGCCTTTTAGTTTTGGTCGGTAAACTTCAAAAAGATCAGAAAGCGCCTGCGCGTCTTCCTGGGTTTTAATGCGCTCCATCCAGGCGGCGTCGCGCTTGGCGGCGCTCACCGATTTTTTTGACGGCGCAAAGCCGTTGGCGCTTGGCGCTATGGTTTTACTCATGGCCCTCTCCCTTGTCTGGCGAGGCGTGTACCTTTCTTTAGGCGAGCGATTTCATAAAGTCATGGGCCAAATCAATAAGAATGGGGCTATATCTGCAATAATATAACAGATGAAGCGATGCACAGACCTCAAGGGCGACGCCTCAGGGTGTGTAAACCGTATAAGTGACGTCCGCACCGATAGACCCAATACCTTGCGAGAAATCATAATTATTCCCGGTGATCGTGGATCCGGTGAGGCTATAGCGGGACTGAAAGCTAACGGCGTGATCCATAATTGACCCTTCTGTCCGCGCGGTACGTTGTTCGCCTTGAAACACTTTGACAGGAGCCGCAACGAGACCATTGAGCGTATAGACGGACCCGCCCTGCCCATATGTCACGCCATTTCCACTTGGGGCCGGATCTTGGGCACTCTGCCCCCACCGATTGACGCCGCCGCCGCCCGAAACCTGATACCGCAGACGATAGCGAATGTTATTATAATCCATCGTACTAAAATCGCCCGTGGCCGTCAGGTTTGACGCTTGGCCAAAAATATCAAACGGCACGTTTGAGGCGACATAGAAACGAGACGCTCGATTTCCTCCGCCGAGCAAATCGATATCGGTCGTATTATCTAGGCCAAAGGCTGAATAGCTGTCATTAGCGTCCAGAGTTTGGTGCGGAGCCGAAGACCCAAATGTACCGCCAAATGTTTCATTATTAATTTGGTATTCCCAACCGGAACTCTCACCGCTTTGTATTGGGTTATACCTACCGGTGTTGAAGTTTATGGATCGTCCATCATCGCTGATTAGGTCTGGTGCGGCTTGACCGGAAGAGGCGCCGTCTAACACGTGAAAATCGTAAACGACTGGTGCAACCCCTCCGTTTTCTTCAAAATCCGAAGCGCCAAAAACGATGACAACAGCTGCCGCACGGAAAAATGGCCTGTCCACAACCGCGGACAGAGCCGGCGCTGCCAGGCAGCCTGCTAAGAGAAACCCCACGCCCCCCTTGCGCATATTTCGGCGCATACTCACACCGTTCTTGTTCCAGAATTGGTTGAAGATGAAACTAAATCTTATGGTTACCAAAGCGGAAACCCGCCATGGATTGAAATTATGTCTCCTCTTCTCTTGACTCTTCTTCTTACATTACACATATTTCTGTTATGACAGAAATTACAGTTTTAAAGAAATCGTCTGAAGCGGTCGAAAGTTTCGTCCTGCATTGGGGCGATTTAGGTGGTACTTGGGGGGTCAACCGAACGGTCGCGCAAATTCATGCATTACTTTATCTCACCGAACGTCCGCTAAACGCCGAAGACATTCAGACACAGCTAAATGTCGCGCGCAGCAATGTCAGCAATAGTCTTAAAGAGCTTCTCACATTAAAACTCGTTCGCCGCTTTCCAATTGCCGGTGACAG
>CALFWV010000129.1 GCA_937927825.1 uncultured Caulobacterales bacterium
GTTCGGTACATTCATCAGAGGGAGAATACCGATGAACAAAAAAGAACTCGTAAGCGCATTGGCCGAACAATCAGGCTGCACACAAGCTGAAGCCGGTGAAATGTTAAACGCATTTTGCGAAGTTGTAACGAATGAAATGAAGCAAGGCGACGGCACAAAAGTTGTCATTCCGGGCTTTGGTCAATTCGTTGCAAAACATCGCCCTTCCCGCGAAATGCGTAACCCGGCGACCGGCAAAATGATGATGTCAAAAGCGAAAACATCCGCATCATTCAAACCCGCTGCGGCGCTGAAAGACCTATAGTCTTTTACTGACATTGGTTAAATTTAAAGCCGCTCTGTAACAGAGCGGCTTTTTTATTTGGGGACAGCTCACACGGTCATACGTAAGCGACAAAGCCTGTGAGCGGCGCCTGATTATACCGCGGCGCGCAAAGGCTCCTCTTTACGGTAACTGCCGAGTTCTTCTGAAATCAAGAAGGCCAACTCCAACGCCTGATCTGCATTCAAACGCGGATCGCAATGGGTGTGATAGCGTGAGGACAAATCAGCCTCTTTGACTGCTCTGGCAGACCCGCCAAGACATTCTGTCACATTCTGGCCCGTCATTTCAAAATGCACCCCGCCCGGCCAGCACCCTTCGGCGTGTAAGATTTGCATGAACTGACGTACTTCCGTCAGAATGTTATCGAATGGTCGGGTTTTATAGCCGCTCTCCGTTTTGATCGTATTGCCATGCATCGGATCGCATGACCAAACGACATGACGTCCTTCCGCTTTGATGGCGCGTGCTAAACTCGGCAAACCATTCGTCACATTGTCATGACCGTAACGCGCGATAAGCGTCATGCGGCCCGGCTCGTTCTCCGGATTCAACACATCCAGCAATCGCATGAGCTCCTCCGGTTCCAGCCCCTCACCAATTTTCATGGCAATCGGATTTTCAACGCCGCGCATGAACTCGACATGGGCATGGTCCAGTTGACGCGTCCTGTTCCCAATCCACAACATATGCGCAGAGGTGTCGTACCAACGACCGGTGGTACTATCGATACGTGTCATAGCCTCTTCATAGCCAAGCAAGAGACCTTCATGTGAGGTATAGAAATCTGTCGCCGACATCTGGGGCGTCGACTCAGGCGTCACGCCGCAGGCTTCCATAAAATCCAACGCATCTTCAATTTTCTCGCAAAGCGCTTTATATTTCGCTGTCTGCTCTGAAGAGCCTGCAAAGCCCAAGGTCCATTTATGGATATTGCGCAAGTTCGCATAACCGCCGGTCGCAAAGGCGCGCAAAAGGTTCATCGTCGAGGCCGATTGTCCATAGGCTTTTAAAAGGCGCTCGGGGTCCGGGGTTCGCACGGCGGGATCAAATTCCATGCCGTTGATATTATCCCCCCGGTAAGACGGCAACTCAACGCCGTCCCGAACTTCAATAGGCGAGCTACGCGGTTTGCCAAATTGTCCGGCGATGCGGCCGACTTTTACGATGGGTTGCCCTGCACCATAGGTCAGAACAACAGCCATTTGCATCATGACGCGGAACATATCGCGCAAATTATCAGGGTGAAATTCTTTGAAACTCTCGGCGCAATCTCCGCCCTGCAACAAGAAGGAGCGGCCCATGGCAACTTCGCCCAGACGTTTCTTTAGACGCCGGGCTTCACCTGCAAAGACGAGCGGCGGATAGCCCTTCAAAACCGTCTCGACATCTCGCAGAGCGTCCATATCCGGGTAATCGGTTGGGATGTGTTTCGCGGGCTTATTGCGCCAGCTGGATGGCGTCCATTTCGTCATGTTTATGTCCTTACGCGCAAGAGATTTGCGTGGATTGAGCGGCGGGATAGCAGTTGTAGGTAAATTTGCCTAGCCTTGGATGGGGGTGAGGCGAATAAATGTCACACCAGGCGGCTTAATAGAGACGGCGTTTGTCTAAGACACAACAGTTGTCTTATTCGGCTCTCGCGGTTTCAATGTGACAATTTCTTCCGCAATCGTTGGATGGACGGCGCAAGTTGAGTCAAAGTCCGCTTTGGTCAGCCCGGCTTTGACGCAAATTCCCAAGGCCTGAATCATTTCTCCGCTGTCATCCCCGACGATATGAATACCGATGACTTTTTCTTTTCGCCCTTCGGTGATAAGCTTCATGAAGACCTTTTGCGGACTGCCGGACAGCGTATTTTTCATTGGGCGAAATTTGGTTGAGTAGACTGTGACCTTGTCGCCATACGCTTGGCGCGCCTCCCCCTCGGTCAAGCCAACGGTTCCAACGGGCGGGCGTGTAAACACAGCGCTCGCAATATTTGAATGATCATAGGCGGATTTCTTTCCCTTCAATGCCGTTTCAACAAACGCGGCAGCCTCTCGAATGGCCACCGGCGTCAGGTTCACGCGGTTCGTAACATCCCCCACAGCGTAGATATTTTTGACGGAGCTTTTGGAAAATTCGTCAACGACAATTGCGCCTGAGGCATCGACGGCAACGCCGGCATTTTCCAATCCCAATGTCGCCGTATTTGGTTTGCGGCCCGTTGCCATGAAGACCAGATCTGTCCCAATCTTCGACCCATCATCAAAGGTTACGATATATCCGCCTGAAGTTTTCTTGATCTCTACAGGCGTGACGTTGAATTTCATATCTATTTCATTGTTTGTTTGAACCAAACCCACCTCATCGCGGACTTCGGAATCAAACCCGTTGAGCAAACGTCCTCCGCGATAGGCCTGTGTCGTCTTCACACCCAATCCGGCGTAGATGCCTGCAAATTCACACGCAATATAACCGCCGCCGATAATCAAGGCGCGCTCCGGCAATGTATCCAACGTAAAGGCCTGGTCCGATACGATGGCGTGCTCCGCGCCTTTTATATCCGGCGCCCACGGCGTCCCACCCACAGCAATCAGAATGGTCTCTGCCGTAACCGTCTTCCCGCTTTTCGTAAGGCGCACCGTATTGGCATCGACGAACTCAGCGCGTTCACGATAAAGCGTCGCGCCGTTTTTCTCCAAGATTGTGGAATAAATACCGGACAGGCGTTGGACTTCTGTCTGAATGGCATCGCGGAGAGTCGGCCAATCAAAAGACACATCGCCAACAGACCAACCATATTTCGCAGCTTCGCGAATTGATGCACCATAATCTGCGCCGTAGACGAGAAACTTCTTGGGCACGCAGCCGCGTACAACGCAGGTTCCGCCCGGCAAGCTCTCTTCTGCCACGCCAACACGTTTACCCAGTTGAGCTGCCAAACGCCCTGCCCGCACACCGCCGGAGCCTGCACCAATAACAAAAAGGTCGTAATCGTAATCAGCCATGGGGAAGTCTCTCCAAAATCATGTTAGCGCCGCCGTCTACGTCGACTATCGGACGCCGACTTGGGCTTAGCCTGCGCGTTTAGCAAGTCAGAAAGTTGTGAGCTACGCTGTCGCGCGAAATTATTTATTTGGCTCTCTAGGGGAGTGACATAGGCGGAGCCAAGTCGAAATTCAGCCTCCCGAAGGTCTTCAGCTGCCGACTTCAGAACCCACATAGGAAGGGTTTCGGCCAGATGGAACGCCAGTCGCGCCCCGACCCCGGAGTCGAATCTCTCTTCGATTTCGCCCCGCAAGGCTTCATGCGGCAAAGCCTCATCAAAGGCGAAATTACCCAAATAGGCCCCTTCGAAGACATCACTCAAATCAAACCCATTTGTAATTTCGCGGGCAAATTTAAGACGCGCATCAAACCTACGATTTTGGAAATAGGAAAAGACCGAAAATAAAATTAAGAGTGATATCCCCAATAAAATCATAGATTAAGCGATGCTATTTAATCCCTAGACAATTCAATCACGCGGGAATGGTCGGCTTCCCCGACCACAATTACGTCCGCCAAATCGATAAAAAGTCCGTGCTCCATCACACCGGGAATTTGACTCAATGCCAACGCCGTCTCCGCCGGATTGGGGATGGTTTTGCATTTGCTGTCCAAAATATAGTTCCCGCCGTCGGTTACAAGAGGACCAGATCCGTCTTTCGTTTGACGCAAAACCGTTTGGGCCTCCTCGCATCCAGTGGCCTTTAACGCATCAAAGACTTGTTCTGCGGTCAAAGCCATCCCGAATGGTTCGACCTCAATGGGAAGTGGGAAACGCCCCAACATCTCGACCATTTTTCTATCATCGACAATCACGATCATCCGTTCGCTGGCATGGGCGATAATTTTCTCGCGCAGCAAACACGCGCCCCCGCCTTTGATGAGGTTAAACGCAGGATCAACTTCGTCTGCGCCGTCAATGGTCAGGTTAATGCGATCGACCTTATCGGGCTCTATCAAGGGCACGCCTGCCTCAATCGCGCATTCCGCCGTCCGTTTGGAGGTCGGAACCCCGGAGACCTTTAAACCGCCCGCGACTTTTTCCCCCAAACGGTCAATGAATATTTCCGCCGTAGAGCCAGAGCCCAATCCTAAAACCATGCCGTCCCGGACAAAATCCAGCGCGGCCATGGCCGCATTTTCTTTGACTACGCTCATGTCTTTTTGACTTTCAGTTTCTCTTGGACCGCGCGGAACCGTGCGCCCCAACCGTCTTTGTTCACCTGATTGGACCGCGCCAAGGCTAAGGCGTCTTCTGGGACATCTTTCGTCACAACGCCGCCGGAACCTAAGAATGCGCCTGCGCCAATCGTCACTGGGGCCACGAGCGAGCTGTTAGAACCCACAAATGCGCCATCGCCAATCGTCGTCTTGTGTTTATTGTAGCCGTCATAGTTACAGGTAATTGTCCCCGCACCGACGTTCACGCCCTCGCCCAATTCAGCATCACCAACATAGGACAAATGATTGATTTTACTTCCCTTTCCAACAACGGCCTTCTTGGTCTCGACAAAATTTCCAACCTTGGTGTTTTCCGCCAATTTCGTACCGGGACGCAAGCGCGCATAGGGACCGATATTGGCGCCCTCACCCACATCCGCGCCCTCCAGATGAGAAAATGCATGGATGGTCGCGCCGCGCCGAACCGTAACGCCGGGGCCAAACACAACATTTGCATCGATGGTCACATCATTTTCCAACACAGTGTCATATGAGAAAAAGACAGTGTCGGGATGTTTCAAACTGACGCCGGATTTCATTGCAGCTTCCCGCATGACGGTTTGGAAGGCCGCTTCGGCACTGGCCAAGTCCGACCGATCATTCACACCAAGAACTTCGGCTTCGGACGCATGCACAACGGTTGCGCTTTTGCCGTCACCACGAAGAATTTCAACGATATCGGTCAGGTAATATTCGCCCTTGATATTATCATTCGTCACGCGGTCACACGCCGAAAATAAATCCGCCGCAGAGGCCGCAACAACACCGGAGTTACACAGTGTGATCTTCAGCTGCTCATCGGAACATTCCTTCGCCTCTACAATCGCATGAAGGTCGGACCCTTCGGTGACCAAACGGCCATAGGCCGCCGGCTCATCAGCTTCAAAGCCGAGGACAGACATAGCGTGCGTCTCAAAGGCGTCAAAAACGCGGGATAGGGTCGGCCCCGAAATCAGCGGTGTATCGGCGTAAAGGACAACTACTTGGCCTTCAAAACCCGCGAGAGCGGCCTTGGCGCATTGTACAGCATGTCCCGTGCCTTGTTGTGGTTCTTGAACGGCAATCTCCAATCCTTGGGCTTCGGCGGCGGTGCGGACATCCGCGTTCCCCTCGCCCACAACGCACACGATTTTCTCGACCCCGGCGCCGCGGGCCAAAGCCGTCACCCAATCAATCATGGGGCGGCCACCCACCGGGTGTAAGACTTTAGATCGGGCAGAATTCATCCGCGTGCTTTTTCCCGCGGCGAGAATGATGGCGGCGCGTCTGGTTGTCATGGCGCATTTCCTAATTTACTGACATATTTTTTACGAATTTACGTGTGGCCCTAGCGCATCCTCAATGCCACCGCACGGAAGAATCGAGACCCACATGAAAAAAATCTTAAGCCGGCCACTCGCAGGGCTCAGCATTTGCTTCGATTTAGACGGAACCCTTGTCGATACTGCGCCAGATCTCGTGCGCGTGACAAGTGAGGTCATTGCGGGGCGCGGTCACGGGCCTGTCAACTACAGAAAAGCGCGCAATGCTGTCGGTTATGGGTCTCGCCGGATGATTACCGATGCTTTGGAAGCCGTAAATGACACAGCGAGCGCTTCAGAAATCAACGAAATGCAAGCCGAATTTCTCGACCGCTACGCAAAATCCATTGATCAATTGTCTAAACCGTTCTCGGGCGTGGAGGAAACGCTGAGCCATCTGCGCACTCTCGGCGCCGAATTATCCGTTTGCACAAATAAGCCCGGCTGGCTCGCCCGCCCCTTATTAGAGAAAATGGCGCTCACACCATATTTCGTTCGGACCGTTGGCGGCGACGAAGCCCACCAAAAGAAGCCCGCGCCTGGCCACATTTTCGAGGCTGCCGGTCATCGCAACCATAGGAAAATTGTGATGGTGGGCGACAGTTGGCCGGATATGCGCGCTGCCCATAATGCCAGAGTGTTCGCGATATTGATGACTTTCGGGTATACGCCCATACCCCAGATACGATTAAGGGCCGGAACACGACTATCGCGATTTCGCGATATCGTGCCGACCCTTTTGAGCCGCTACGGATAGCGGCTTCAAATCATTTTGTCGGACTAGCCGAAATTCTCTGTCGATTTGACAGGAACGCCGTTCACTAGTGTCGAGCGAACGTCTGTCCGCGCCGAGCGCATGGAAGCCAAGAAGCCGCCTTGAACAAGATTCACGCGAACTTCGTGTCCACGCTCAGCCCAATAAGCTTCAATCTGCTCTTTCAAACGTTCTGCGCCTTCGCGCGTGCAATAATCACCTTTCATAAGGCCCTCTTATATTTGTGCGATGCGTCCGTCCCTGTCAGCACCGCGTTTGGCTTTAATCCCTTGAGAGTTAGATAAGAGCGACCCGGGTGAATTTCACCCTAAATAATAGGTTTTTCTTATAAAATTTTAGTAATCTTTGCGAGCAATGCATTTTACATGTGCGCTCACATTGACGTGCAAATTCCTAACTGTGACGGCGCATTAGGCTATGTTATACACAGTGGAAAGTCTAAAAATGGCAAAATGACCATTTTTTTAGGC
Source organism: uncultured Caulobacterales bacterium (assembly GCA_937927825.1). Classification (GTDB taxonomy): domain Bacteria; phylum Pseudomonadota; class Alphaproteobacteria; order Caulobacterales; family Maricaulaceae; genus Litorimonas. Next base: position 7,123 of record CALFWV010000129.1, read on the forward strand.
TTAGGTTATACATTAGAAATGTTTATCCCACTTTGGCACAGAGGAATGAGAATTGAGAGGCAATGAGCCCACATTAGCGGACCGCTTAAAGTCCCGTAGAAAAGAGCTCGGCTTATCACAGACCGCCTTAGCCGCGAGTTGCGGTGTTAGTCAGCCGACAATTGCGAATTGGGAACGCGGCGGTCACACCCCTCGACAAGCGGCGCTCACCGCTATTGCCCTGGAATTGAAGGTAGAGCCGGTCTGGTTGCTTTCCGGGCTGTCGCCCGCAGATCAAAATCCCGCACATGCACATCTCGCAAAGCCGATTCGAAACATCCCAATCTACCCGTGGCCCAAGCACATAGATGATTTGAAAAATGCGCAAGTTTTGGATTATGTCACCATGAGCGTCGCCGGCGGTGATATTTTAGCCCTTGCTGCACCGCTGGGTTCTGATTTTCCAGACGGCACAATCCTCATTTTTGACAGGCGTACGGCGCACGTCACAGGTCGCTATCTCCTGCAGTCCGAAGATGAGGTCCGGATTACAGACCTCGTTTTGGCCGCGAATGATGATCCATCTGTTTTCGCAACGCATCAGCCGATTGCGCGATTGATCTTATCGCTTCACCCACACTGAGAGCGGAGTAGTTAGCCTGCCGGGTCGCTCATAGCTTCCATATTTGCATCGGCCTGACGAATTGCCGCTTCCAACCTGTCTTCGGCCGTTTGCAGATTTTTTTTCGGGTCTTGATAAAATGCTGTTAGCTTCATGATATTGAGGAATGTCTTATTCAACACGCGGGCGGGGAGTTTCATCGGACGATCAAAATCGAATAATAAAATCACGCGCTCTTCATCCGTATCGTTCCAGACTTCATGCTCGTACGTGTCATCAAAAACAAAAATCTCGCCCTCTTTCCACGGCGTAATCGTATCATCAACGCGGATGCGACATTTCTCGCGGTCTTTCGGAATAATGAGGCCCAAATGCGAGCGCAAAATGCCTTTAGTCACGCCTTTGTGCGCCGGGATATGATAGCCGGGCGCAAGAATAGAAAACATCGCAGTTTGAAGATTTGGAACAGATTCCAAAATTTCAGAGGTTTTGGGAGCGAGAGACGCGTTTTTCTCCAAACGCTGGCCAAATCCGAACAAAACGAATGTCTTCCAATTATTTTCTGTCGAAAGCCGATATTGGTCCGGAGACACTTCATGGAAAGTCGGAATCGCGTCCCTAAATTTCAGGACCTCTTTCGCTTCTGCCTGAATCACTTCCCAATTATCGGTAAAATTCGAGAGAAAGTCGAAATGCTCATTTGATAATTTGGGCGTATCCGGCACTTTGGATTGACGGCTTTGGAACGCCGCAATCTTGCGCACAAGTTTCTTGCCATTGCGCTTCACAAAAGCGCGCCGCGGGTTTTTTAGATGGTCGGGTTTATTAACAGGTGTAGCCATAACGGGCGCGCCTTACCCGTGTGCGCGTTCTTCGTCCACCATGTAATCCCGAATGATTGGCAGCACGTTCACATCTTTGGTGAGTTGAATCTGAAAATTCATATGCTTGCCGTGAACGAAAGAGAGCTCTGAAATCGCCAAGTAAAACTCCCACATGCGATAAAACTCTGTGCCCATCATATCAATTATTGTGTCTTTATTCGCCTCGCAGCGTTTCGCCCACTCTGCGAGCGTATGTCCGTAGTGCAGCCGCAAAATTTCGCAATCCGTAACCCACAATCCGGCCTTTTCAATTTCCGCAAATGTCTCTGACAGGGCAGGAGAATATCCGCCCGGGAATATATATTTACGAATCCACGCACCCGTCATTCCCGGGCCGCCCTTACGCCCAATCGAATGCACGAGAGCCGCGCCGTCATCTGTCAATAAATTGCGAATGCCATTAAAATATTCTGCGAAATGGCCGAGCCCGACATGTTCAAACATACCTACTGACACAATGCGATCAAACGGGCCACTGACGTCGCGATAATCTTGCAGGCGAATGTCAACTTTCTCTTCCAAACCGGCCTCTTTCACGCGCTGCACCGCTAATTCATGCTGCTGCGTAGACAATGTGACACCCACAACATCCACGTCGTATTCCTGCGCAAGATAAATCGCCATGCCGCCCCACCCGCAACCAATATCAAGCACTTTTTGCCCCTGTTTTAGGTCCAACTTCGACGCGATATGGCGCTTCTTTGCAAGCTGGGCCTCTTCCAATGAGATATCTAAAGACGGCCAATAAGCGCAGCTATACTGCATGTCGGCATCCAAAAAGAGACGATACAAATCGTTTGAGATGTCATAATGCGCCTTCACATTAGCCGAGCTGGCCGCGCGCGGATTACGCTGATGCCAGCGCCGAATTTTCTTCTGCCAGGCTTTGACCTTTGACCGCAAAGGCCCCTTGCGAAGAACATCTTTATTATGCGCGAAAACGTTGAGGAAATCATAGATGGTGCAATCCACCATTTCCAAACGCCCATCCATATACGCTTCACCTGCCACGAGCTCCGGGTTTTTGACGAGTTGAAGCGGAAGTTTCGGATCGGTAATTCGTATAGTGGCCGACGGCGTACCGCCCGGTCCATATGTCGTTTCACCTCCGTCTGGAAGCTGAACGGTCAATGCGCCCGTTGAAACGAAGCGCGTCATAACTTTGTGTAATAAAGCATTGCCTATGGTCATACGCACTTTTGCAGCGCGATTTGGCACATTTCAAATCACATTTTAGATAACAGAGAAACGCTTTCGCGCTGTTTCGGAGTCGCCAAAGAGAGACCTGCAAATTTCATAGTCTTCCGGCGTGTCCAGCTCCGACCACTCCGCCCCCTTGATGTTAATCGTGTCAATATGCTGGCCGGATTGCGCTAGACCATGAATGGCGGACAGGAACCAGCTTTTCGTGCCGTCAGAGGTTTTCATGAGACGCTTAAGCTCATTCCGGAATATTTTTGGACCGGCATCCATGAAACGTAACATCCCAATCGACTCGCCATCCGTTTCCGTCAGCGGCAAGGTTTTGCCAATGGCTGTCAATTGGGAACCGTCCAAGGTGACTTTCATGTCATCGCCATCGTAATATCCTTTTTGATCAATCGTGACTGAAACGTCTTTCGCTGGCGCTGCCAAAACGGTTTGCAGAAGTTCAGGAGAGAAAAGCGTATCGCCGTTAATCAAGAGGAAGTTCTGGCGCATGGATTTTCGGGCCATCCAGCAGGACGCGAGATTGTCGGCGACTTGAAAGAAAGGATTATAAAGCGTCTTCACACGCGGCCCGCCCTGTCGAGCTTTTATCTCAGCTTTGACCATATGGCTGTTAAAACCCGTGATGACCGTGGCCGTCTCAACGCCGTGCGCGGCCAGTGTATCGAGCTGCATACCCAAAACGGTTGTATTCCCGATTGGCAATAGACATTTCGGTAGGTCCGTCGTCAATGGCAAGAGACGTGACCCTCGACCCGCGGCAAGAATAATCGCGTGCATGTTAGCCCTCAAAAATTATTTTCACGTCAGACGGACCAGTCGACGATTTCGAAACCGTACAACTCAGCCGCCTTTTGCAATTTGCTATCCCCGTTCACGGACACGCCTTTGTCCGCATATTTCATCACGGGCAAGTCAGAATGACTGTCACTATACACAGTGATATGCGCGGCGCTGCGTTGAAAATCATCAAATGTTTCCAAACATTTCCGGAGTCGATCCAATTTCCCCGGCCCATAACAATTTTCAGACCCAAAATCACGGGCACAGACTTGACTATCACCTTCCCCCTCCCACGCTAATTTTGTTGAAATCACAGTGTCTATTCCGAGACGTTTAGCAATAGCTTCAACGACAAGGTCGGCCCCCGCCGAAGCAATAAGAATATGGTCACCTGCCGCGCGATGGCGCTCTATCTGCCGGACGGCCCCGGGACGAAGGCCCGATTTAATTTCCTCATCAGCAAACCGCTCCGCCAAGTCTTCGAGTTTTACACGCGATTGACCGCTCAAGCTCCAGCGCAACATACCGCGCTTGACTGAAATGCGTTCCTTCGGTCCAAACTTGTATAAAATTTGGCCTATTCCGGCACGCGCCCAGAGCCCAATCAGCTTAAGCGGTTTCCCTTTGACCGATTGAGATACAAATCGGCCCCACGTCCCGTGTGTCGTGATGGTTTCATCCAAATCGAATACGGCATAACGGTGCACTGGCCTACGCGTCCATCCAACTGGAAATTGGTCGTTTCACAAAGAACCCGGCAATAAGTGTTGCGAAATTCGCCGCAATACAGACCCAGGTCCAAATCGCGATTATCAAGAAGGCCCAATATCCGGCATTCACCCACAACGTGGTCAGCAAGATGCCAATCATCATGATAAAGGTATTTGGATTGCGCCGCGCGATGAAGAAGCGAAGGCCTGAGTTAAACCGTGTCCAAACATGAATATGAAACCCATGCTGGCCCATGAAGAGCCCCTCAATAATGCGGTCCACAACATAACCCACCCAAATCGCGAGCAAGGCAATGAATAAGGGGTCCGACAGACCATAAGCCCCGCCCAACCCAATGAACCAAGCCCAATACCAGAACGGCGGATGGATCAAATCTATGCCGTGGTCATAGATATTCCCCCAGCTGGAATATGTCATTGTGGTTCGCGCAAGCTTTCCGTCCACCGTATCAAGAAAGGTCATGGTCCACCCGCAGAGAAAACCCAGCGCCCAATGCGCGTTCCAGAAAAAATATGTCGCTGCCAACATCAAGAAAAATCCGATAGTTGTGACCTGGTTAGGTGACAGGCGCAAGTAGGCGCAGAGGCGCGTGACGTAGAAGGCCGGAACAGGCCAAACCCATTTTGTCACGAAATCAGTTATACCTTTGTAGGAACTTTTGAACTGACGCCGCATGATATTCAGGATGGGTGTGGTCTTCGTGTCCAATACGTAGGGAGGTTCCTGCTTGCGTAGCGATTTAATATATCCGTCATTCACGTCCGACGGCGCAACGACCCTGAAATCTGTCCCAACCAGAGCGTTTGCGTCTTCCCCGATAAGGGCCTCTGCTTCTACCTGTGTAGCAGATGAAAGACTAACAATCGTTCCGCTTTGGATGAGCGCCAAACGGTCGGTCACGGCGAAAGATTTAGACAGCTCCGCGCTCATAATCCAATCGATATGATGCCAAATGCCCCGGTCATCCACCGCCAAAGGCAAGGTCACATCCGCGCCGGCTTTCTTGAACGCACGGGTTTGCCATTCGCGTAAAGACAACCCCCAAACACGCGCAGAGCTTTCGCCGATAAGGCCAAAACCCGGTGCAGGCGCATCTTCGACCACGCCGCCCCCAGCTTGTTGTCTCACAATCTTATCCAAAGCCTGTTTCGCCAGCCACATT
>CALFWV010000130.1 GCA_937927825.1 uncultured Caulobacterales bacterium
GGTGATGTTGCCATTTTGTTCGGAGATATGTTTATGCTGACGCAGAAGCAGAGAGACCTTCTCATTTTGATTGATAAGCGGATTAAGGCCGTTGGCGTGCCGCCGTCTTATGATGAGATGAAAGATGCGCTGGGTCTTGCATCGAAATCCGGCATTCACCGGCTGATTAGCGCGCTGGAAGAACGCGGCTTTATCCGCCGCCTGCCAAATAAGGCCCGTGCGATTGAAGTCTTGAAAGTGCCGGAAGGCTATGATGAGAGCGCGGCGTTGACGCCAATGGCCGCGAACGACAGCTATGAAATCCCATTCGTTGGTAAAATCGCAGCTGGCCTACCGATTGCTGCGATTGAAGATTCGCATAATCTCATGGCTGTTCCGCCCAGCATGATGGGTAATGGCGACCACTATGCCCTCGAAGTTGAAGGCGAATCCATGATTGAGGCGGGCATTATGGACGGCGATATTGTTGTCATCCGCAAAGCCAATACGGCGCGCAATAATGAAATTGTTGTTGCCCTCGTCGATCAAGATGAAGCAACATTAAAGCGTATTTACCGCACCGGCAATCAAGTCGAGCTTATTGCAGAAAACAAAGACTTCCCAACCAAGACCTACGGTCCTGACCGCGTCGAAGTCCAAGGCATTTTGGTCGGATTGGTACGCAGCTACCAATAGGATGCTTCTTGCGCCCATCGCGCTATATCTAATCCCAAGCCCGTCGTCTCTCCTTTGGAGGGCGTGCGGGCTTTGTTGTGAGTCGGTCCTTTAAATAGACGTCAAGCGCACCCGTTTCGCGAAGACTCGTCTCATCCACCAACACAGCGTTGCAGCCCCGCCGCGCCACAGGTCCCGCGCTACGAACGGCCAGAACCACTAAATCCGACGCCATACATTCTTCCGGGACTTCGGACGGGCTCTGCAGAATCGAGATTTGCCACGCGCCAATCTTCGCGCGGCACGCCAGAGAGTCGCACTGTGCAATACGGTCTTTATACGGGGCCCAATCCGCATCCGTGAGCCCTGCTCGCTGCGCAAACTGCTCCCGGCCATATCTATCTGATCGCCGCGACCCCACCAACAGAACAGCACTCTCCCCGTCCGTTTCCGGCGCTTGCCAAAACGCGACTTTACCATCTTCCGAAATACGTAAATCCGGCGTCGGCGCTTGCCCCCATCCCGCGAAGGCGACTAAAATCAATCCCACGCCAGAGCCTTCCAGACCCTGCGTCCCATGCATAGCGCAACAAACCCCAAACTATATGCAGGTAAAACCCAATTCGGGGCGGCGCCAATATAGACCATCGCCCCCGGCCAACCGGCAACCCAATCTGCAGCCAGCAATATCGGCTCCAACGCTTTGCTCATCAGATATAGCGGTCCTGCCTCCAAACCAAATGGCATGGAAAGCAACGACACCACCGCTAGGGGCATAACAAATAAAGAGAATAACGGCATTGCCAGGAGGTTTCCGGCAAAGCCATATTTTGCAAATCGATTGAAATGAAACAACGCAAACCCGCCCGTTGCAAATCCAGCAACCAAACTTGTTACACTCAGCGAGGAGATGAAATCGACCACTCGCCGGATGATGCCCCGCCGCGAATAAGCGGGCCGAATGGCTTGCCACGCCTGATAGACCGCGACCAATGCTGCCACAGCAGCAAAAGACATTTGAAACCCAACGGAGATGAGACTCTCCGGGTGAAGCGCCAAGGTGATAAGCGCCGCAACAGAGACAGACCGCATTGAAACGGCTCGTCGGTCGAGAATAATCGCCAGAAAAAAGATAGTCGACATCACCCAGGCCCGTTGGGTCGCCACCGATGCCCCCGATAAGACCAGATAAAAAGTTGCGGCCGCGATTGCCGCCATCGCTGCAAATTTCCGCACGTCATAGCGGCGCGAGAGCGGCAAACAGCAAGCCAATAGAAAAGCGGCACCGGAATAGGTCCCCCCGGCAAGCAGCGCCATATGCAAGCCCGAGATAGCAAGGATATGCGCCAAACCGGCGATACGTAAATTTTCAGTCTGTTCGGTGGGTATGAACCGCCTTACCCCCGTCATCAACGCCGCCTGTAGGCCTGAGGTGCTGCTCGGTGCGGCCGCAACCACGCGGTCGGCCAGACCATAACGCCACCGCACAACTGCGCGGCGGACATTATCCCAGCTATCCAGCTCTGCGTCGGTTTGCGTTTCGGGCGCACCATAGCCAAAGCCGAAGCCGCCAATGCCTTTGAAATAAGCAGATTGCCCGGGATGATATCCGCCCGGCACAACGGCACCCGGCGGAGCTTTTGCCGCGACGAGCCAATTTATGGTGGCGCCCGCCTCTATCGGTGGCTCCGGCTTTTTGGTTATTCGGATACGCAACTTTTCCGGCATTTGCTCTGCGCGCAAGCCTCTTACGGAAAGAAGCTCGACAACGTAGCGCTCACTTGTCCCTGATTTCTCAATTGCGCTCACCCACCCCTCAATTCGGTAGGTCCGTTCTTGTTGCGGCAGGCGTTGCGTTGCGGCCGCTTGGGTGTGCCAAACAGACCGCCCCAGCCCCAGTGCCGCCATAAAAACCAACCCGACCAAGCCGGCAGCCGGCCATGTGTTGTGCTGAAACAGTCCCCAGATTACCCCTACAAACCCACAAACCGCTAAAATGAACCAAATGCCCGGCTCAGACGGCCATGCGAAATAGGTTGCCACGCCAATAGCGAAGGCGATTACGGCGGTATTGAATCCGGGATAAAAAGAAAGAGCCTCCGCCGCGCGTTCACGCCACATTGCTGCAGGTAGGGTTTGCAAAAACCTACTCTGAATATTCCTATTCACCTTCGCCATCACATGGCATAGAGCGCGCAAAATAGAGAATAATGCAAGCCAGAAAGACTTTCTTTCATATGAACAAACCTGTCGTCACGCGTTTCGCCCCTTCCCCCACAGGATATCTGCACATTGGCGGCGCACGGACAGCTCTGTTTAACTGGTATTTTGCCAAAAAAATGGGCGGGCAATTCCGGCTCCGCATCGAAGATACGGATCGCGCCCGCAGCACGGATGACGCCACTGCGGCAATTTTGTCCGGCATGGCATGGCTCGGCATGAGCGCCGATGCTGATATTGTGTATCAAAGCCGGAACGCCGATGCTCACGTGGCCGCTGCAAACGCATTGCTGGAGAGCGGCGCAGCCTATCAATGCTATGCGACAGCTGAAGAGGTCGATGCGTTGAAAGCGGAGGCCCGCGAAAACAACCGGGCTTTTCGCAGTCCATATCGCGACCAGACGGAGACAAAAGACGCGCCTTTCGCCGTTCGGTTCCGAGTCCCTAACGGAGAAACAAAAATCGAAGATCACGTGCAGGGTGAAGTTACGTGGCAAAATGACAGCTTTGATGACCTCGTCTTGCTTCGCGCTGACGGCACGCCGACCTATATGCTCGCCGTCGTCGTCGATGACCATGATATGGGTGTCACCCACGTCATTCGCGGCGATGACCACCTCATCAATGCGGGACGCCAAACGCAATTATATCAGGCTTTAGGCTGGAACGTACCGGACTGGGCGCACGTCCCGCTTATCCACGGGCCCGATGGAAAAAAGCTTTCTAAACGGCACGGCGCACTGGGCGTGGACGCTTATGCTGATCTCGGTTATCTACCGTCCGGCCTCCGAAATTATCTGGTGAAGCTAGGATGGAGCTTTGGGGATACGGAAGTCTTCCTAAATGAAGATGACCTCGTCCACGCCTTCTCTCTAGAAGGAATCAATGCATCCCCTGCCCGTCTTGATTTCGACAAAATGGATTTCATCAACGCACAACATATGACGGCGACGGATGATAAGGTTTTATTAAAAGCCGCACTTCCATTCTTGGAAAAAGTGAATAACGGCCCCCTTTCCGACCAAGTGTCAAATCGTATTTTTGCCGGGATGCCGACACTGAAACCGCGGGCGAAAACTCTAGTAGAGCTCGCGGATCAGGCTCAGTATTTAATGGATATCCGGCCATTGGAAATCACCGGAAAGACGGCGAAACCTCTGAAAAGAGACGGGGCAATTGACCTCCTCTCGGCTTTGACACAGACGCTGAAATCGCGCAAAGACGCTCCGTGGACGTCAGAGGCCTTGCAGGCTCTGCTGACTGACTTTGCGGAGCAGCGCGAAATCGGTTTTGGCCGCGTTGGACAACCCGTTCGAACGGCACTAACCGGGGGCTCGCCCTCACCCGACCTTTCCATTGTTTTGGCGCTTTTGGGCCAAGACGAAGTTTTGGGTCGATTGGAAGACGCTATCGCGGCTTTCTCCGCATAATAATTATAAAAAGGTGATATGATGGAAAATAAAATTACACAAACCGGCACAGCCCAGATGACAATTGAGGGCAAAACCTACGATCTGCCAATTTTAAAAGGCAGTTTAGGCGCACCCGGCATTGATGTCCGTTCACTCTACAAACAATCAGGTCACTTCACATTTGACCCCGGCTTTACATCAACCTGTTCAACAGAAAGCCAGATTACCTTTATTAATGGCGCTGAAGGACAGCTATTATACCGCGGCTACGACGTTGAAAAACTGGCAGAAGAATCAACATCTTTGGAAGTTGCATATCTCCTTATCCATGGTGAGTTGCCTAACTCCAGTGAGTACCACACATTCCAAAACACGATTACCAACCACACGATGTTGCACGATCAAATCGAGAGCTTTTTCCAAGGTTATCGCCGTGACAGCCATCCGATGTCGATGCTTTGCGGGACGGTTGGAGCGCTCTCCGGATTTTACCATGACGATCAACATACCACAGAAGACGAGGCCCGCGATCTCGCCATCCATCGCATAATCGCCAAAATTCCAACATTAGCGGCGCGTTGCTATAAATATCGCGTTGGTCAGCCGAGCGTCTATCCGCAAAATGATTTGTCTTATGCAGGGAATTTCCTGCGCATGTGTTTCGGTGTTCCGGCAGAGCCTTATGTCGTCAACCCTGTAATTGAACGTGCGATGGATAAGATATTCATCTTGCACATGGATCACGAACAAAATGCGTCAACATCGACTGTTCGTTTGGCAGGGTCATCCGGCGCAAACCCATATGCCTGTATCGCTGCGGGGACAGCCTGTCTTTGGGGACCGTCACATGGCGGCGCGAATGAAGCGGCTTTGAACATGCTTAAAGAAATTGGTACAGTCGACCGCATCCCTGAATTTATCGCCCGGGCCAAAGATAAATCGGATCCATTCCGCCTCATGGGTTTTGGTCACCGCGTTTATAAAGCAACGGATCCCCGCGCTCGCGTCATGCGCCGTACCACCCATGAAGTTTTGGGCGAATTGGGTATTACAAACCCTGTCCTGGAAGTCGCACTTGAGTTAGAAAAAATCGCCACGAATGAAGACTACTTCGTCAAACGCGGCCTCTATCCGAATGTCGATTTCTACTCCGGCATTGTCCTCTCTGCCCTTGGGTTCCCAACCGATATGTTCACAGTGCTCTTTGCGCTTGCGCGGACGACAGGTTGGATTTCCCAGTGGAACGAAATGCTCGAAGACCCAAGCCAGCGTATTGGTCGTCCTCGCCAGCTATATTCAGGCGCAGAGCTCCGTGAATTTGTCCCGATGGATCAACGGTAGAACAAGGTCCTAACCCAGCAATTCTAGAGCAGCTCGCGCCGCTTGGGCGCTGGCTGTCATATCCTTCCCGCCGCGCATATCATCGGTCTGGGCTATCAACGCGCCGCTCGCATCGGCGCGTTTTTTTATATCCGCAAAATACGGATATAGAGCGGTCGATAAGGCCTCTCCTGTCACCTGCCCTTGGACGAACTCCGGCATCAAATCGGTATTCGCTGATATGTTGACCATTGAAATATAGTCTAAGGTTAGCAGAGGGCGCACAATCGCATGGCTCAAGGCACTTAATCGATAGGCTACGACAGTTGGAACGCCTGCGCAGGCCAATTGAGATGTCACAGTCCCGGAACAAGCCAAGGCCGCAGTGGCGCACGCCATAACGTCCAGTTTTGCGCTTTCCGGTAGAAATATAATTTCATTCAGACGCGGGTCGGCACCCGCCGCGGCCCCGACATCTTCTGCGACAGAATCAGAGACGGGACTAATAATGGCCAGATCCGGAATTTTGGCCTTGAGAGCTATCACCGCATCCGCAAAGGGAGGCGCGAGACGATTAACTTCGGACGTACGGCTTCCAAAAAAAACGGCGAGTATCGGACGCTCACCCAAATTATATTGGGTGCGGATGGCATGTGCATCGCCTACCGTGTAGTCAGTGTCAAAAACCGCATTCCCGACATAACGAGTCGGCAATCCTAACGGCGTAAAATACTGGGCTTCAAAAGGATGCAAAGCAAGCAATCCATCAAACAAGCGGGCGACGCGTTTTGCACGCGCCGGACGCATGGCCCAAACTTGCGGTGCAACATATTTAATCAACGTTTTCTCAAAGCCGCGCTTACGCAAACGCTCGGCCAGGCGAATCATAAACCCATAACTATCCAAGAAGATTACAGCGTCAGCTTGTGCCGCCTCAATCCGGTCTGAGGCCTCTGCAATTTTTCTATAAACGAGAGGCAGTTTTTTAAGAGCTTCAGTGATGCCCAATATGGCGAGCCCGTCAATGTCCATCTGACTGGGAATGCCGGCCGCCTGCATTTGACGTCCGCCGATGCCGGCGAGTTTGATGTCTGGACGAGCCGCGCGAAGTTCTTTCGCCAAATCCGCCCCCAATTGATCCGCAGACGGTTCAACTGCAATCAAATATATTTTCATCCGGCTTTGGGAAGACCGGCAATGAACAGCCCCGCCTCATTGGCCAATCGAACGGTTTCTTCGCGGTCAATCACGAAAGCCCCGCCAGCCTCTGCGACGACTCCGGCCAGGCCGGCGTCTGCTGCATGTCTGATTGTTTCAGGACCGAGCGTGGGTAAATCAACACGAATATCTTGTTTGGGTTTTACAATTTTTGCCAATACACCAATTCGCGTTTCCGGTGTGCCCCGGAGTTCGGGCGGTAGGTTCAACAAGCGCGTTAGCATCGCATCCGTACCCTCCTGCGCCTCAACGGCTAAGGTTACCCCCCGCGCCACGACTGCGGCCTGGCCAATGTCTAGCGTTCCAATCGCTGCGGCAATCTTACAGGCCTCCAAAGCGTCATCCCGATGTGCATCCGTAATTTGGACCTGACCTATGACGCCCTCCGTCAACATCAAATGCGCGCAAACATCTTGGGGCGATATAATGTTGAAACCCTCTTGCTCAAACAAGCCAAGGACATGCCGCATTAATGCATCGTCGCCCTGACCCGCCGCACGTATAGTTCCGGGCAAATGCAGCATGGCCTTCAAATCAGGTTTTAGACGTTTGAAGTCAGGTCGCTTAACGAGTCCTGCGAAACAAACATGTGTGCAATTGGCCTTCTTCAATCGGCGAACCATTTTCCCGAACTGACCAAGATGCAATCGCTCAGCATCCGGAAACTTTATTTCGGGCACAAAAGGGTCGAGCGCGATGATAAGACCGAGGCTCGCGGCGTCTAATGCCGCTGCACGTACATATTCCGGCAGCTCTCCGCCACCTGCGATGAGGCCGATGCGCATATTAACTGCCATGTTTAGGCATACATATGGGTCGATTTGACTCACTGCGGATAAAGGCAACAATTTCTTGTACGAGTTCATAATTGCCATAAAGCACGGCGGCGTCATCCAGCCTTTCAGCGAATGTACCTTCCTGTGCGAACAATAAGCGATAGGCCGCCCTAAGCTCTCGAATTTGTTCACGTTTAAAACCGCGGCGCTTTAATCCCACGACATTCATCCCGGCCATATGTGCCGGATTGCCGAGGACGAAACCGTAAGGAATCACATCCTTCAGAACGGTCGCCATACCGCCAATAAAGGCATGCGCGCCAATACGTGTATGTTGATGGATGGCACAAAGACCGCCAAGAATTGCATGATCTCCAATCGTAACATTACCGCCAATCTGAGCGCCATTGGACACGACAACATGGTTGCCCATCTGTCCCTCATGCGCGAGATGGGTGCCAACCATGAAATAACAATCATGCCCAATTCGGGTAATCGGTTTCCCAATATCTGTCCCGGGGTGAATATTCACATTTTCTCGAAATGTACAACGCGGACCAATTTCGATACCTACGGGACCGCCCTTATGTTTAAAATCTTGTGGTTCATACCCCATGGAAACAAATGGGAAGAGTCGGCAGTCTTCTGCAATTTTTGTGTTTCCGGAGAGATTTACATGGCTCACTAATTCAACATTATCGCCAAGTTCTACGTCCGGACCGACGACACTGTAAGGACCTATTTTTACGCCTTTGCCAATTTCCGCTTTCGCGTCAACGAGCGCCGTTTCGTGAATTTCTACCGTCATAACGTTTGCTTACAGACTCATTTGCGTGGCGGCAAACTTCAACTCAGTCGCGACCTCACCCGACACTAAAACTTTACCTTCGAATTTGCAGAACCCCCGCCGTTCTCGCAGCAATTCTACATGGATATCCAAAACATCTCCGGGTTTTACCGTTCGGCGGAATTTGGCCTGCTCAACGCCTGTAAACGCAATAAATGAGCCGTCGGCGATACCGCCTTTCAAGCCAACAATAAGCGCGCCTGCCTGCGCGGCGGCCTCAATCAACAAAACGCCCGGCATTATGGGTAAATCGGGAAAATGGCCCCTAAAGACATCCCATTCCGGGTCAACGTGTGTTTGTGCGTGAATCTTTGTCTCATCAGAGATGATAACACTGTCAATGAAAAGCATTGGGGCTCGATGCGGCAGGACCTGCATAACAGCGGCCTTATCCAATGGAAACTGATGAGAGATTGGATTGCTCATTTTCGTTTGGCCAATTTCTTTAATGTTGCAACATTTCGCATATGCTCCCGAATGGGCATAGCGGGAGCTCCGGAATACATTTCGCCACCGGGGATATCGGCCATGACACCCGCAAAAGCCGCGATAATTGCGCCGTCACCCACCGTGATATGATCCGCCAAAGATGCGCGGCCACCCAGTAAGCATTTTTTTCCAATGACGCAGCTACCCGAAATGCCCGAATGCCCGGCAATCATCGTTCGCTCGCCGATAGAAACATTGTGTCCGACTTGCACCAGATTATCGATTTTGACATCCTCGCATATAAGCGTGTCGCCTAATTGTCCGCGATCGATACAGCTATTAGAGCCGACATGAACCCGATTGTGGATTATGACGCGGCCCAAATGGGGAACACTGAAAATGCCGTTTGCATCCTCAGACATACCGAAACCAGTCCCGCCAATGACGGCACATGACTTAATGTGACAATTATTGCCTATCTCAGAAAATGAAATTCGAACGAGAGGCTCAACTATGCAATTGGCGCCAATGACGACACCGTCTTCAATCACGCAATTCGCACCGATACGCGTTCCTGCCCCAATTCTAACATTTTCACCGATTGTGGCCGTTGGGTGAATTTCAGCAGTTTTGTCTGTCATGCCTCCCCGGTTTTCTGACGCTCCCACTTTTACCATTTCACCGCTCAACCGCGCGAAAATAGCGCGAGGATTGCTTGTCACAAGACCTATCATTCCGGTTTTCGCGACAAGGGGAAGTAGTTTTTCTGTGGTTAAACAAGCCGTCGCTTTGGCGGTGGCCAATTGATCCTTACGACGTTTATCAGAGAAGAAGGTAATGCTGCCCGGCAAACTTACATTTAATGCCGAAGGCCTCTCTATAATCTCATCGGACGCCCCTTCAATCGGCAATGAGAGACCTAATTCTGCCGTCAAATCGGCGAGCGAGACAGGTCGACGCGTCGTGTAAAAATGAGGATCAATCATGGATAAGCTTTAGCGCGAAATAGGCGGGGACATATAAAAAAAGAGCCGGATCGGGAAAATATTCCCGCCCGGCACTCAACAAATTATTTCGGAGCATGACGCCAGCGTCCGTCCCTAAAGACCTAACCTTTACGGGGCAGGCGCTCGCGGGTCACGGGAACGCTTGTCACTTGGCTGTTCAGGCGAGAAATCACGATATCGGTGACATCGGCAGGACCGCCATAAATCACGAGGGATTTTTCAAGAACAACATCGGCGTTTCGTTCTTTGGCGATCTGATCAATGATAGTCTGAAGGCGCTTTGACACTTGTCCGAGAGCCTTGGCTTCCGTGATTTTTAATTCCTGTGAGGTGTAATATTCTTCAATCTGAAGCTTCTGCTGATCCGCCTGTAGCGACTTGGCTTGGGCTTGCAATGACGTGTCCGCACGAACGGCTTCCACGCTTCCCTTTGTTTTGACTTGCGCCTGCAAAGACTTCGCCTTGGTTTCCAATGGAGACCGCTTCGCTTTCATTTCTGAGCTGGCAGAGGTATAAATTGTTTCCAACTGGCGCGCGACATGCTGCCCAACGATAGAATCCTTAAGCACCTTTTGCGTATCTACCACCAAGATTGTGGATTGAGCGAAAGAAGCGGTCGCGAATGCGGCAGCAATAGCAACGCCCGCGGCAACTTTGGTAAATGTACGAAAAAACATATTAAAACCTTGTTCTTGTGGTGAACTGGAACGACTGCCTGTCGTCATAGGGCTGTTTTACCAGCGGTTGGGTGAAGTCGAACCGGATTGGTCCGAAGGGGCTCTCCCAAAAAATGCTCATCCCTGCAGTCACACGCGGGTCAAGCCCGTCTTCCGTGCGCTCACAAATGATGCCCGCAACTGTAATACCTTCGCAAGATGAACCTTGAGTGAAACTATTGCTCAAGCTGCTGTCTGTGAAACCCGTAATAATATTGTATTTATCAGATTCATCCAAGAGGCCAACCGTGCCGGCTTCGACAAAGAAGCTGCCTAACAAAGAGGCAATGCCAAGCGGGAAACTCACTTCGGCATTGGCGAGCGCAAAGGCATTTCCGCCCAGTGCATTACGGCGGAATTCAACAACTTCATCACCGGGATTTTGCGTTTCAAATTGCAGCACACGCGGCCCTACACCCGCATTGTCAAAACCGCGGAACTCAAAGTTACCTTTGAAATACCGGTCATTAATCGCCACCGAGTCGTCACCCCAACCGCGGATGTAACCGCCCGCAAGCGAGGCCGACGCGATAACGTCCTTATAAAGACCTTTGTAGAAGTTAGCTCGCGCATCGGTTCGGAGATATTGTACATCACCGCCAATACCCGCGAAATCTTGACTGAGTTGAAGGTCAAATCCGCCAGTCGGAGTAATAGGGTCGTTTCGACGATCCCATGTGAATGAATACCCAAAGATTGAGGACAAACGTCCGCCAAGTTGATCACATAAGGACAGCAGGTTTCGGTCTGTGTTTCCGCCTGTTCCCTGACCCGCGGCAATGCCTTCACATTCGTCTTGCCTAGGGAATTCGATGTCCTCCTGACGCAATGTGTAGCGCCCGTTGAAACGTGTATATTCGGTGAGCGGGAAGGCGAAACTGACCTGTCCACCCGTCCGGCTTTGCCGGAATTGTGCCTCATCAATCAAGTCGATGGTAACATCAAACAAGTTAAAGCTCGCCGCCAGGTTTCGGCCTAAGAAACGAGGCTCAGTAAAGCGCAAGTCGATTTCGCGGCGGTTTGACGACGCCCGAATGACAAATCTGAGGAGCTGTCCCCTGCCTCGCAGGTTACGCTGAGTAATGGACAAATCGACGAGGAACGCATCTGCCGAGGAAAAACCTGCCGAGAATGATAATTCACCCGTTGGCTGCTCCGTCACTGCAACTTCGACAATCGCACGATCCGGTGCGGAGCCTTGGCGTTCCGTAACTTCAACGTCTTCGAAGAAGCGAAGGGACCGCACGCGAGATCTGGACCGTTCAAGAAGAATTCGGTTGAAAGCGTCACCCTCAACCAATTCCAACTCCCGTCGAATGACTGAATCCAACGTCGTCGTGTTACCCACGATGTCAATTCGTTCGATATAAGTTCTCTGCCCCTCAATCACATTGAAGACCATGTCGACAGTTTTCGTATCACGATTACGGTCAATCTGTGGCTGGATATCGACAAAGGCGTACCCGCCGATACCGGCCGCGAAATTCAAGCTGTCAATAGCATCTTCAACGCGGCTGGCATTGTAAATTTCGCCTTTTTGGAATGGAACAAGATTCTCAAGGAACTCTTTGTTCAACGTGTCCAACTCGGTCTCGACTGAAATTTCACCCCAACGATACTCATCACCCTCATCAACCGTGAAGGTAATATAAAAGTCTTCCTGATCCGGAGTCAGTTCGGCAACCGCGGACACAACGCGAAAGTCCGCAAAACCGCGATTTGTGTAAAATGTCCGAAGCTGTTCCTGGTCAAATTGTAAACGACCCGGGTCATAATTGTCGTTGGAACTAAAAAATTTGTACCAGCTGGATTCGGTTGTTGCCATTTCCTTGCGGAGGCGGCGATCCGGAAACTCCGCATTGCCGATAATATTGATGCGCTTCACGCCCGTAACGGGACCTTCTGTAATTTCAAAAATCAGATCAACGCGGTTTTGCGGCTGCTGGACAACTTTTGGCGCGACCGTGGCCGCAAACCGACCGGATTGACGATAGAGTTCGATGATACGTGTTACATCTTCCTGTACATTCGCACGGGTAAAAATGGAGCGCGGCTCGGCAGAAATTTCATCCGTAATCTTATCGCTTTTGAGAGATTTATTTCCCTCTAAAATGACGCGGTTGATAATGGGGTTCTCGATAACGGAGACCAAGACATTTCCATCACGCGGGTCAATCGATACGTCGGCGAATAACCCCGTCGCGTAGAGCGTCTTAATTGACGTATCGAGACGTGTTTCGGAATAGGGATCTCCGGGCGCAAATAGGAGGTAAGACGCAACTGTATTTGCCTCTACCCTTTGGTTTCCTTGCACCTGAATTGTCTTAATGAGTGTCGGCGGCGCCTCTTGCGCCACGGCAACAGAGCCTGCGCCTCCGAAACTCGCCGTGATAAAGACAGCGGACAACGCCAAACGCCAAATCGCAATAACTGTGAGGTGAAATTTCATAATCTGTCCAGCTTAGGAGCGCATGCTCATGACATAACCAAAATCGTTAATGGTTAGCACCACAAATAGGGTCAACAAAACTGCAAACCCGATTTTGAACCCAAACTCCTGTTTTTCTTGACTCAACGGTCGCCCGACGACGGCTTCATAGCCGTAATAGACTAGATGTCCACCATCCAGCACGGGCAAAGGCATTAAATTCGCGACACCTAACGCAATTGAAATGGAAGCTGCCAAGAAGGTCATACGCAGAGCCCATGCCCTAAGCCTGACGTCAAACGGAACATCTGCTTTGGCAGTATCAATCGCTACTTTCCCCGTGACCGTCGCAATTTTGACAACACTTCCTAATTGTTGTCCATTTTCTTTACCCGTAAAAATACGTCCGATATAAGTCCCGGTAGCGCTGAGAACCTCTCCGGTTTGATTAAAACCATAGCTCAGCGCCTCAATTGGACCTTCCACGGATTCAACATCTGCCTTGCCCGCCGCCAACCGGAACCCGACGAGTCCAACTTTGCTCAATCCCCCAATTTCATCGCGAATTTCCGTGCGTTTGGGCGTGACCTTTAAGAGCACATCTTCCGTGCCCCGCCGAACGAGGACCTCAATTTCGGTGTCACTCCGTAAACGAATATATTGCGACGCCTGACTCACGCTCTTGACCGGCTTCCCATCAATTTCAACGATGTTATCGCCGTCGACAAAGCCCGCGGCGGCCGCCGCCGTGTCAGGCATTACCGAAACGACTTGTGGCGTTGAAAATTGAATGCCGACGGCAAGACCAATCCCCGCAAATAAAATGATGGCCAGAATGAAATTAGCAACAGGTCCTGCAAGCACAACGAGCGCCCTTTGCCAGACAGGACGGAAGTGAAAAATGTCTTCTATATTCGGGCCTGAAGAGTCGGATTCATAAGCCGCACGAAGTTCTTCAAGCTTTTCAAGGTCCGGGTTACTGGCCGCGCCGGCATCTCCTGCGAATTTAACATATCCCCCTAAAGGAATGCGAGAGATTACCCATTCAACACCCGCTTTTGACGTTCGACGCCAAATCGGTTTTCCAAAGCCAATTGAGAATCTGTCCACCGCAATTCCAAAAAACCGTGCAACGGAATAATGGCCAAGTTCGTGAAAAAAGACGAGAAAAGACAAGACCAGAACAAAGCTAAATACGGCTATAAGCGTAAGCATTACTCCCGTCAGCATGTCATCCCCAATCAGATAATCTGTTCAAATATCACGGACAGCTCGCCCGCGTGAGTCTATGCAATGGGGATGCCGTAAAGCGAACACGCTTACAAGTTTACAATATGCTCATCTACAGTGGCCCGAGCCTGTCGATCCAAGGCCATAACGGACTGGGCGCAGCCGGGCGCCGTCGCAAAGCTCACGGCTTTTGCATGGGTCTCTAAGGCCTTTTCAACCAGCCTAGAAATACCCAAGAACGGAATATTTCCGCTCAAAAAGGCCGCGACGGCTTGCTCATTCGCCGCATTTAAGACGCAAGGGGCTTCCCCGCCGGCCTCCAGGGCCTCGCGTGCCAAACGCAAAGCCGGGAACTTCAAAAGGTCAGGTTCAAAAAATGTGAAACCATTAATTTTCGCGAAATCAAGACGTTCAACCGGAGCTGCAACACGCTTTGGCCACCCCATTGCATAGGCAATCGGCGTTCGCATATCCGGGCTACCCATTTGCGAAAGAACTGAACCATCAATATACTCGACCATAGAATGGATAATGGATTGCGGATGGACGATTACGTCTATTTCCGCACTGGGTCGGTCAAACAGCCAGCTGGCTTCTATCAACTCCAGCCCTTTATTCATCAAAGTAGCCGAGTCGATACTGATTTTTGCCCCCATCGACCAAACCGGATGATTTAATGCGTCTTCGCGGGTGACAGACTGCAGTTTCTCCATTGAGACTTCACGGAACGGCCCGCCTGATGCGGTCAAAATCAACCGTCGAACCCCGGCCCTCTCATCCTCAAGCACCTGAAAAATCGCATTATGCTCAGAATCAACAGGCAAGAGGGTCGCGCCGGATGACCTCACAGCGGCCATAAAGGTTTCACCTGCACAAACGAGACATTCCTTATTGGCAAGACCAACATGCGCGCCCTGCTCTACCGCAGCCAAGGTCGGTTCCAACCCTGCAGAGCCAATAATCGCCGCCATTGTGAAATCGGCTGATCTGCGCGCAGCTTCAATGACGGCGTCGGGCCCAAATCCGGTTTCTATGCCTGTTCCGGCTAATTTCGCATTTAGGGCACCAGCGCTGACTGGATCTGCAAGAGCTACAAAATTGGGTCTAAACTCAAGCGCTTGCTCCGCAATAATATCGACACTCCGGTTAGCCGTTAGCGCAACAATTTCATAAGTGCCGGGGGCCGCACGGCGCACGATGTCCAGCGTGTTCTTACCGATAGAACCGGTCGACCCTAAAACTGTTATGCGTTTTGTCATTACCCTGGCCAAATACCCGGAAAGAGCAGCAGAACGAGAGAGGCCCCGATTATAGCCGCCATCAAACTATCCAATCGGTCTAATAATCCGCCATGGCCGGGCATCAAACCGCCCGTATCTTTCACATTTAAAATCCGCTTCACCCCGGATTCGAACAAATCGCCGACAACTGATAAAATTGCAATTGGTAACGCCAATATTGCGCCTGAAAGCCACCCGATTCCAACAAATTTTCCTATGACAACGCCCAATATAACGGCCATGAGTTGCCCGGAGAAAAACCCTGACCAGGTCTTGTTGGGAGATAATTTTGGCGCAAGCTTCGGCCCGCCAAATGTTGAACCGCCAAAATAGGCCCCGACATCAGCTCCAATGACACATGCCAGAATAAATAATAATCGCTGAAATCCGACTGTATCGAAACCAACTTCATTCCCGCGCATCCCGACCATCAAAAGGGTCGGTATAATGATATATAACACGCCCAAACCGGCCCAAATAATCCGCGATTGTCTTAACTCGCCTGCCCGCACCGATTGAATACCAATGACGGCAATAGCCGTGAGAATTAAGGTGATAACGGCATATCCTGCCTGCAACTGCACAACATAAATAATGCCCGCAAGCAGCCCTAAAACAGGTGTAATATAGGCAGGAAGAGAGGGGGCAGGATCGCTCATCCGGACCCACTCGAACAACATTCGCCCACCGAACAAACCCGCTAAGGCAGCCCATAGCCATCCCCCGAAGTAGAACGGCGCAAGGCAGACAAGCACTAATCCCACGGCGGATAAGAACCTCACGCCAACACCCGAAAACTTTGGCTTTTTTAGGGGTGTATCGACCATCCTAAGCGACTTCCGCCGGGTCTAAACTCCCAAAACGTCGGTCCCGAAGGTTAAATTCAGAGATTGCAGCCTGCAGGTCCGACAAATCAAAATCCGGCCAAAGCACGTCTGTGAAAACAAATTCGGCATAGGCTGCTTGCCAAAGCAAGAAATTGCTAATCCGCTTTTCGCCGGATGTTCGGATCACAAGATCAACATCGGGGAGCCCCGCCGTGTCTAAAAACGTCGAAAACTCGGCCTCCGTCAGAGTAGAAAAATCCATTCCAGCAGCAGAGGCTTTCGCCGCAGCGCGCAATAACTCATCCCGTGCACCGTAATTAAAGGCGATGTTCAAATTGAATGCTGTGTTTTGACGTGTGGTCTCTTCGACACGCGCTATCAGCGAGAGTAAATCATCGGATAAACCATTGCGCGACCCCAAAATGCGGACCCGTACATTCCGTCTGTGTAACGTCTCCAGATCGCTCTCTACATATTCCCGTAAAAGATTGAAGAGTGCCGTAATTTCAGCCTTTGGGCGGGTCCAGTTTTCCGTCGAAAAACTGTAAAGCGTTAGGCATCTTATGCCGATTTCTGACGCGTCCTCGACAACACGTCGAACAGTTTTCACCCCTTCAGTGTGACCAAAAACGCGCGGTCTGTGGCGCGCACGCGCCCATCGACCATTACCGTCCATAATAATCGCGATATGCGCCGGCATGCCGGAATATGTCGGCGTACGGGCCATTTAGACCTTCATAATCTCCGCTGTTTTCGTTTCAAGATTTTTTTCAATCTCGGCGATAACGGCGTCTGTTGCTTTCTGCGTATCGCTTTCATGGGCCTTGCGTTCATCCTCGCTCATACCGTCTTTCTCGGCTTTTTTGAGAGTTTCCATAGCGTCACGGCGGACGTTCCGAACCGCGATTTTTGCGTTTTCTGAATATGTTCCAGCGATCTTAGTCAAGTCACGGCGGCGTTCCTCCGTCAGAGGCGGCATTGGAATACGAATAGTCTGCCCATCAACAACGGGATTGATGCCCAAATTTGACTGGCGCAGGGCCTTCTCAACAGGCCCAACCTGCGATTTGTCCCAGACGCTAACCACAAGCATACGAGCTTCGGGAACAGTCACATTCGCAACTTGGTTAAGCGGCATTTCAGACCCGTAAGCCGAGACTGTAATATTATCCAGCAGCGCCGTGTTGGCACGTCCCGTACGCAAGCCCGAAAACTCGGTCCGCAAGGCTGCAACTGCGCCATCCATACGTTTGCGGTAATCCGCAATATTAAATCCATCGGCCATAAGGCCCTCCTTTATTCCAATCAAATCTGACAGCCCAAAAGGGCGAAATCAGGACTCGATTATGGTACAAACACCTTTTCCGGCCATCACACGGTCGAAACCACCCTGATCAGCCAGTGAGAAAACTATAATTGGGATTTTATTCTCCCGCATCAAGGTCACTGCCGATGCATCCATGACACGCAGATCGTCGGTGAGAACTTTATGATAGGTAAGTTTGTCATACCGGGTGGCATTGGGATTCGTTTTGGGATCGCTGTCATAGACCCCGTCAACCTGAGTACCCTTCAAAAGCGCGTCACATTCCATCTCTGCTGCGCGCAGAGCTGCGGCCGTATCTGTCGTAAAATAGGGATTACCTGTCCCAGCCGCAAAAATAACAACGCGACCTTTTTCCATATGACGCGCAGCTTTGCGGCGAATATAGGGCTCACAGACCGTTTGCATCGGGATCGCGGACTGAACCCGCGTGTGGACACCAATTTCTTCCAGCGCGCTTTGCATCGCGAGGGCATTCATGACCGTCGCCAACATGCCCATATAATCAGCCGTAGAACGTTCAATTCCAGAGGCAGCAGAGGACAAACCGCGGAAAATATTCCCAGCCCCAATCACGAGTGCAATCTCCAGCCCCTTTTCATGAGCCGCTTTGATTTCACCGGCAAAGCGCTTCACGGTGTCTGTGTCGATTCCATAAGCTTGAGACCCCATCAGGGCCTCGCCGGAAATTTTCAACAGAACACGCTTATACTGATATCCGTCCGCCATGAACTACCCTGTATCTGAAGAGCGCTTATTGCGACTCCCTCATATTTTTCGTGAATATAGGCATGAAGAGCGTGAGGGCTAGGAAAACTTACGCAGAATAAGACGCAAGTCAGGGCTCAATCAGCTGCTGTTCATATAAAAAGACCGCGCCTCTTTCGAAACGCGGTCTGAAATTTCAAAATTTTTAAAAAATTTAAGAGCCAGCCACTGCTGCTGCGACTTCCGCCGCAAAGTTCTCTTCTTTTTTCTCGATACCGTCGCCAACTTCCATGCGGATATAACCCGTCATTTTGATGTCCGCGCCAAGCGCCTTGGCTTCATTGGCGATAATTGTCTCAACATTGTGATCCGGATCCATGACGAACATTTGTGTCATGAGGACAGATTCTTTGAAGAATTTGACCATGCGGCCCTCTACCATCTTATCAACAATGGCCTCCGGCTTGCCAGATTCAAGCGCTTCGTCTTTCAAAGCTTTACGCTCTTTTGCGACGAGGTCCTGGTCCAAATCGGCTGTCGTCAACGCCAATGGCGATGTCGCGGCAATATGCATGGCGATTTTTTTCGCGAGCGCATTCAATTTGGCAGTGTCGCCAGTTGATTCGAGCGCAACCAACACACCAATGCGGCCCATGCCGGGCGCAGCAGCATTATGGATGTAGCCTTCGACAACGCCGGAAGACACGCTGAGTTTTTCCATACGGCGCAAGGACATGTTTTCACCAATCTTGGCGACGAGGTCGGTCAGGAAGGTTGTAACGGTTTTCCCGTCAACATGGGCTTCGCGAAGCGCGTCGGTATTATCTACCGTCAACGCCGTTGACGCGATTTGCGCAACAGCAGTTTGGAACCCTTCATTGCGCGATACAAAGTCAGTTTCCGAGTTCACTTCGACAAGAACCCCTGTGGTGCCTTCTGTTGCGACTGCAACCAGGCCTTCAGCGGCCACGCGGCCAGCCTTTTTATCGGCTTTTGCGATGCCTTTGGTACGCAGCCAATCAATGGCGGCTTCCATGTCGCCACCGGATTCGTTGAGCGCTTTTTTGCAATCCATCATACCTGCGGATGTTTTGTCGCGCAGCTCTTTGACAAGTTTAGCTGTGATAGCAGCCATAGTGGTCTCCTATTCAAAATAGAGATTAAGTTTTGAATTCCGCGCCTATCTGGGAAGACCGGCACGGACATGTAAGGTGTCAATAAAGGGCGACTAAGACTCGACCTTTGGCGGAACATTTTCGGTCGCCGCTGCTAATTGCTCGGACGTTGCCGGTTCTGCTGTCGTGGCCTCTGCCGCAGGCGACGCCGCCGCCGGTGTCTGCAACATAACCTCTTCAACATTCTCAGACGCGCCAAGGTCTTGGCCGAGAGCCGCTTGGGCCTCCGTCATACCATCAAGGACAGCGTCAGCAATCAGCTCACAATAAAGCTGGATAGCGCGCGCTGCGTCATCATTGCCCGGAATTGGCATGTCTGCAGCTGCTGGGTCACAGTTTGTGTCCAAGATTGCGATGACTGGGATTCCCAAACGACGGGCTTCTTTGATTGCGATGTTTTCTTTGTTCGTGTCGATCACGAACATCAGGTCAGGCTTGCCGCCCATGTCCTTGATACCGCCGAGCGCTTTTTCAAGCTTTTGCATTTCGCGGTCGAGCTTTAAGTTCTCTTTCTTTGTGAGACCTGTATCGGCATCTGCACCTTGGTCGCCCAAGAGGGCTTCGAGCTCTTTCAAACGCGCGATTGATTTTGTGACGGTTTGCCAGTTTGTAAGCATTCCGCCGAGCCAACGATGGTTGACGTAATATTGCGCGCAACGCTTTGCCGAGTTTGCAACAGGGTCTGATGCGGCGCGTTTTGTGCCGACGAATAACACGCGGCCACCTTTAGCGGCAACATCGCGGACTTCTTTCAGAGCTTGATGTAAGAGCGGGACTGTCTGGGACAGGTCCATAATGTGAATGCCAGAGCGCGCACCAAAAATGAAAGGTGCCATTTTTGGATTCCAGCGATGTGTCTGGTGACCAAAGTGAACGCCGGCTTCGAGCAGCTGACGCATAGAAAATTCAGGAAGAGCCATTGGATATCTCCGTACTTCCGGTTAACCTAAGCCTGCGGGTGACGATCTCATGATCGACCGGAATTGACGAGAACCTATATGGCAAACACCAGACCGCAGACGCGAATTCATTGGCGCGACATAACGGGATGGCGTGGGAATGCAAGTGGTTTTTGCGGCAACAGGAAAATTTTCGGAACGCAAAAGCTTCCTAAGCCGCAATCTCTGAAATCGTCTCTACCGCGCTATTGGCTTTGATGGCTTTACGTATGGACGGGTCAATTGCCCAACGTCCGTCTAACCGCCACGCCGCCTCCCGTTTTTCATTTAACGGGATAATCAACTCAATATACCCACTCATTTGGTAAGGCGTGTTTCGCAAGGATTCCAAGGTGGCTTTCAATTCATCTAACGTTTCAATATCAGCTCGACGTAGACGTATTGTCAGCCCCGCAGGCGCGCTCTGCATTTTTTCAGCCTCTGGACTTTCGGACATCCCTGTAAGCATCCGCACGCCATCCGCAAAGAGGCGTGTTTCGCCTTCATTTTTTTCGGCTTTGACTTGGACGGCAATAATGCTGCCCGCGACTAATTTATCCCGATGCGCGCTCAGCACATTCTCACTGAATAAGATTTCGTAGTCTCCCGTCGGGTCAGACAATTCCACAAAGGCAAAGCGTTTACCGCGTTTCGAGACGCGCTCTTGTTTTTTCATTACAACGCCTGCGACGCTGTAATTCCCGGCCCCCGCATCCTCCAGACGTTCCGCCAGCATAACGCCGGACAGTTTGTCCATATGCTCGTCCAGAGGGTGACCCCCCAAGTAAAATCCAACGGCCCCAAGCTCATGTCCCAGACTCTCCATCTGCGACCAGGGCTCCGTCCATTCCAAATCCGGATCTTTAACCTCAACGGTCGCGTCCCCGAACAGGCTCACTTGGGCGCTGTCACGTTCTTTCGCCGCAAGCGTGCCAATATTTTGGATAAGGCTCGCATTTTTTAACACCATAGCCCGGTTTGGCTCGACGCAGTCAAAAGCGCCCGCCCGTGCCAGATTTTCAATCGCGCGCTTATTCACCTGCCGCATGTCTATCCGGCGAGCGAAGTCATTGACGGAAACAAAGGGTCCGCCCGCCTCGCGCACATCAACCAAGTGCCGCATGGCCTCGAGGCCGACATTTTTCAGCGCGCCGAGCGCGTAGAGAACAGCGCCGTCTTCCACATCAAAATCGGCTTGGGACCGATTGATACAGGGCGGGACAATTTCTACGTCCATGCGCTTCGCCTCTTGGTAGAATTGCGCGAGTTTCTCCACATTGGCCAAG
>CALFWV010000131.1 GCA_937927825.1 uncultured Caulobacterales bacterium
AGCGGTCGCGACCATGCGGGCCAAATCATTTTCATCTGCCGCCGCCATGAGAACCATGTTCGGAAGACAGCCCATATAGGCAATATCAAAGGCACCCGCATGTGTCGGTCCATCGGCCCCCACCAATCCGGCGCGGTCCATGGCGAAACGCACGGGCAGGTTTTGAATCGCAACGTCATGGACAACTTGGTCATACCCGCGTTGCAGGAAGGTCGAGTAAATCGCGCAGAAAGGCTTATATCCATCGGCGGCGAGGCCCGCCGCGAAGGTCACTGCATGTTGTTCGGCAATCCCCACATCAAACATGCGTTCCGGGAAGACCTGACCAAATTCCTTCATGCCCGTCCCGCCTGGCATCGCTGCTGTGATACCGACGATTTTGTTGTCCTTGCGCGCTTCGGAAATCAAGCTCTCCGCGAAGACTTTGGTGTAGCTCGGCGCATTGGCTTTCGCTTTGGACTGCTCGCCTGTGACGACATTAAACTTTGACACGCCGTGATATTTATCCGCTGATTTTTCCGCAGGTTCATAGCCTTTGCCCTTTTGTGTCACGGCATGGATGAGGACAGGACCCTCTTTCATATTTTTGACATTTTCGAGCACGGGAATAAGTGCGTCGAGGTCATGGCCGTCAATCGGCCCGACGTAATAAAAGCCAAGTTCTTCAAACCACGTCCCGCCCATGAACATACCGCGCGTATATTCCTCGGCTTTTCTGGCCGTGCGTTTGATAGGTCGAGGCGCGCGAGCGATTGCTGACTTTGCCGTACTTCGCAGGGCTTGATAGCCGCCGCTGCTGACCGTGCGGGAGAGAAGATGGCTCATCGCGCCAACAGGCGGAGCGATCGACATATCATTATCATTGAGAATGACGATTTGGCGCGAATCTGTTGCGCCGGCATTATTCATGGCTTCATAGGCCATGCCCGCCGTAATCGACCCGTCGCCAATGACGGAAATGATGTGATTATTGCGCCCATCCAAATCGCGCGCGGCGGCAAAGCCTGCGCCAGCGGAGATAGAGGTCGAACTATGCGCTGCGCCAAACGGGTCATATTCGCTCTCAGCGCGTTTGGTGAAACCGGAAAGCCCACCGCCCTTGCGCAGGGTACGGATGCGGTCCCTCCGTCCGGTAAGGACTTTATGCGGATAACACTGATGGCCTACATCCCAGATGAGTTTATCATCCGGCGTATCAAACACGGCGTGGATAGCGACGGTCAACTCAACCACGCCCAAACCTGCACCCAAATGCCCGCCTGTTACGGAAACGGCGTCAATAACCTCCGCGCGCACTTCGTCGGCGAGCTGTTTGAGTTGCTCGCGGGTAAAGCCGTTCATATCGGACGGAATTTTGACTGTATCGAGAAGCGGTGTTTTCGACATGTTTCTCTGTAATCCTTTATTCGAGGCAAAAAGCCTATGTGAAATCAGTGTTGGCGTTCCAACACGAAATCTACTGTATCGCGCAAAGTTTGCGCCGAGGAACCCCAAGGTTCAAGATGATTCTTCGCCCGTTTCCCGAGCGACGCAGCTCGCTCTCGCGCACCAGTAAGGCCTAAAATTGATACGAATGTGGCCTTCCCAAGAACTGCATCTTTTCCAACCGCTTTCCCAACGGTCTCTGCATCCCCTGTCACGTCCAGAATATCATCCTGAATCTGAAAGGCGAGCCCCATGTCACGCGCATAGGCCGACAAAGCAGATAAATGTTCGTCGGACGCACCCGACACTACCCCGCCGGCCCGAACGGCATAATCAATCAAAGCTCCGGTTTTCATGGCCTGAAGTTCGGTTATGAGAGTCTCGTCCCGCTCCCCTTCTGCAACTGAAATATCGACGACTTGTCCGCCGATCATACCTGACATGCCGCCGGATGCGGCGAGTTCCGACACAAGTTTGACTTTCACTTCTGCGGGCAAATCAATCTCGCCCAGAATACCAAAACTGCGGGTCAGAAGGGCGTCGCCCGCGAGAACTGCAATCGCTTCATCATACGCGATATGAACGGTGGGTTTGCCGCGCCGCAAATCATCGTCATCCATACAGGGTAGATCGTCATGGACGAGGCTGTAGACATGAAGACATTCCAGCGCACAGCCCACGGTCAATGCCGCGTCCAAGGGGCCGCCCAACATACGCGCCGTTTCCAGCGTCAAAAACGGGCGCAAACGCTTGCCACCGCCCAGAGCGGCATATCGCGCCGCTTCCATAATGACAGCCTGATGACCGCTCGGCTGAGGTAAAATCTCGTCAAGCCGCGATTCGACTAAGTCTGCGACCCCGCGCAAGCGCGTTGGGAAATCCATAGCAGTTGACTGAGAAAGAGCAGAAAGCGGCATCGAAATTTACCCGTCAAAATCCGCTGTCGAGGCGTTGCCCTGCCCATCCAGAACAATCTTATCAACCTTCATTTGCGCGGCTTTCAACTTGCCCTCGCAATGGGCTTTGAGCTTTGCGCCGCGCTCGTAAATGGTGATGCTCTCCTCAAGTGGTGCATCGCCGCGCTCCAGACGGCCTACAATAGCTTCCAGCTCGGTCAAAGCCTCTTCGAAGCTCATTTCACTGATTTTACGATCTGCCATGTGTCACCTTTGGTTCTTCTGGAGCAGACTACGCCTCTGCCGTAATTGGGTCGAGACCCTCTATAGTTTTTTCATCACCCGGCCTTTGGGCGGGCAATATAAATCTTCGTTTCGGTTACATCTTTTCAGGCTGAACATGATGCGATCTGCGCGGCCCATGACATAATTCATCGGCACAATCCCGGGACCATTTCGCGGCGCGCGACTGTCTATGGAATTATCGCGATTATCCCCCATAAAAAACACGCTATCATCCGGCACGATAAACGCGGGCGTATTATCCAGAGGATAGGAATCATCCCGTTCGTAGATAACGAAGCTATCTTCCATCCCGGGCAAGGTTTGGGAATATACATTTACGCTGCGGACCTCCTGGGTCGCATGTTCGCGGTACAACCGGCCGTCAATACGCTCTCGCCTGACAGGCTCACCATTCAAAAACAATTGCCCCCGGCGCACTTGCAAGCTGTCGCCGGGCAGCCCCACCACACGCTTAATCATAATAATGCCGGATTTGGGATTACGAAAGACAACCACATCCCCCCGTTCGGGTAAGCGCGAAAAAATACGTCCATCCGGCAAAGGCAAATTATGCAACAGATAAGGCAGTGAGTGTTTGGAGTAGCCATAAGCATATTTCGACACGTAAAGATGGTCACCCACCTCCAGCGTTGGCTGCATACTTTCGCTCGGAATTTTAAAATGCCCCCAAACCAAAGTGATAAAGGCGAGAATCAAAGCGCCCAATTTGGCAAAGAATTTAAACTCTGACCAAAGCCATTCCCCGATAGACCGAGTTTCTGCCGGATCTTTTCCGGCATCTTTGGTATCTGCGTTGACGTCAGGGGCTTCCATCACGCGGCTGTGCGATAGAGTGGACACGCTTTCAACTATATTTTGCCGTCAACTGCGTTAGGATGGGGATATGAAACATTTATTTTTACCCCTTGCTCTTCTGACTCTCTCTGGCTGCGTGACCGTCCCCGATGTGGATGTTTCGGCTGCGCCGGAAGGCGCTTATGTGCTGGACCCCGCGCACGCCTCCGTAAATTGGTCGCTGAGTCATTCCGGCCTGTCCTTTTACACCGCGCGCTTCGACGACATTTCCGGCGCATTGGATTTTAATCCGGATGCACCCAATACCAGCCGGGTGGATATTCGTATTGACCCAAAAAGCGTCTCAACCGGAGATACGGAATGGGATGAAACGCTGGGGACTGACGGGAAATATTTCGACGGCAACGCACATCCGGAAATTCGTTTTGTCTCCACAAATTCAGTCAAGATTACGGAGACAACCGGAACTGTTACGGGCGATCTCACATTGCGCGGCGTTACAAAACCGGTGACACTAAATGTGACCTATAATGGTGCCGGGAAAAGTTTCGGCCATCCGGGCGCAACATTGGGATTTTCAGCCATAGGCAAGATGAAACGCTCCGATTGGGGCATGGATTACCTCACTAATTTTGGCATTGGCGATGAAGTCACCTTGCGTATAGAGGCGGAGTTCAACGAGAAACAATGACAGATTACGCGGAGATAAACCGCCAACTTTTGGCAAGCGGTGTTGCGCTCCTGCCGACAGAGACCGTCTATGGATTGGCGTGCTCTGCAGAGAATCCGCAGGCCGTAGAAAAAATCTACGCAATGAAGGGCCGGGACTTTATGAAAACCTTGGCCGTTTGTGTAAAAAGTCTGGACGAAGCGCAAAAATATGGTGTTTTCACTCCGGAGGCGACCGATCTTGCCCGAAAACATTGGCCCGGCAGTTTGACAATCATCGTCGAAGCCAAACCAGACCTTCTGATAGACGAAAACTGCCTCGGCGAGAGTGACGATGTCTTGACGATTGCCTTTCGTTGCCCTGACGCAGCCTGGCGTGAACATTTGACGGGTCCCTTGGCGCTGACCAGCGCGAATAAGTCTGGCGATAAAGACTGCGTCTCTCACGATGTTGCCGTGGGAACTTTTGGCGCGGCAATTGATGCCTCTCTCTCGACGGATGCACCGCTTTCCGGTCTACCCTCCACCATCGTCTCCGCCCTCGGCGGCAAGGTCAAAACCCTGCGCCAAGGTACATTAGAGATTTCCACATGAGTGTTGGCATTGACACTTTGAAAACCGCCTTGCCCGAGGGCGCATGGACGCAAGACCCCGATTTAATTCACCCACACTTGCGTGAGTGGCGGGATAAATATTTTGGCGCAACGCCGATCATGCTGACCCCGCGCACCACAGAAGAGGTCGCGGCTGCCGTGAAAATATGCGCGGAGCATAAATTGTCCCTGATGCCACAGGGCGGAAATACGGGCTTGGTCGGGGGCAATACACCCCAAGGTGAGGCTCTCATCAGCCTTAAGAAAATGGCGGCAATCCGCGACATCAACCCGACGGCTAACGCGATGACGGTTGAGGCGGGCGCGACCCTGCAATCCGTGCTCGATGCAGCCGATGGCGCAAACCGGAAATTTCCTCTCACCCTCTCCAGTCAAGGCAGCTGCACTGTGGGCGGCGTACTCTCTACAAATGCCGGCGGGAACCATGTGTTAAAATATGGTACTACAAAAGAGCTGGTATTTGGCGTCGAAGCCGTTCTGGCGGATGGGTCAATTTTCAACGGACTGACATCTTTGCGCAAGGACAACACGGGCTATGATTTAAACCGTTTGTTTCTGGGCGCGGAAGGCACGTTGGGTATTATCACGGCGGCAACGTTAAAACTGTTCCCGAAACCGGGATATGTGCAACGCGCCCTGATTGGTCTGGATAGCGCCGCCAGCGCGGTGTCGCTACTTGAACCTTTTCGTGCGGGCGGACGCCTCGCCATGTTCGAGGTTATGCCCGCCATAGGCTACCGCGCCGTTGTCGATAATTTTGAGGCGGTGCGAGACCCGTTCACTGAGAGGCATCCTTGGTATCTGCTTTGCGATTGGGAAGTCGAGACAGAGGAAGACGGTTTATCCATTGCGGAAACCATTATTGGGCGGGCTCTTGAAGCTGATTTGGTTACAGACGCGATTATCGCAGTCAATGAGACCCAAGCCGCAGATATTTTGTCCATTCGGGAACATATGAGTGCCGGACAAAAATTTTTGGGCGGGTCAGTCAAACATGACATTACCGTTCCGATTGACAAAATTCCTGACTTTTTCATCCTAGCGGATACCGCGATGCAAGCTGTCGTGCCGGGATGCCGCCCGGTCGGTTTTGGGCATTTCGGCGACGGTAACATTCATTATAACATCGCCCAACCCGAAGGGACCGACCGCGAAAAATTCCTCGCCAATTGGGACGCACTCAGCCAGCCCGTGTTTGACATTGTAGACAGCCTTGGCGGATCAATTTCGGCTGAACACGGCATTGGCATTATGAAACGAGGTGACCTGGCGGAACGCGCCAGCCCGGTCAAAATGAAACTCCTGCGCGCGGTGAAAGCCGCGCTCGACCCCGATAGGATTATGAACCCGCGCGTGATGATTTAAATGGCGATAACGGTGATGTGACATTCCGGAGACTCGCAATCCTAAGCGGCTGCCCCTACGTAGCTAGTCCATTAACCCACGGATACGAGCCGCAATTCCGCAGCTGATCTCATGAGGAGCACACCATGCTAACACTACTTTCTCCTGCTAAAAAAATGAATATGGACCCGGCCCAAACGGCCCTGTCCGCCACGCGTCCGAGGTTTGAGGACGATACAAAAATCCTAGCAAAATTGGCCAAAACTAAAACGGCTGCGGATTTGAAAAAACTCATGCATATTTCTGATAATCTTGCCGAGTTGAACGTCGAGCGCTTTCAAGCCTTTAATTTAGACGGACAATCGAATTCCGCGAAATCTGCGGGTCTCGCGTTTGATGGGGATGTCTATTGGGGGCTGGAAGCCAAATCCCTGTCCGATGCTGATTTGGAATATGCCCAAGATCACTTGCGTATCCTCTCGGGTCTTTATGGGATGTTGCGTCCGATGGACGCCATTCAGCCTTACCGATTAGAGATGGGTACAAAGTTTGAAAATTCGCGAGGTAAGAACCTTTACGCGTTTTGGGCCGATACCCTGGCGCCAGCCCTGAATGCGGAGCTAGCGAGTCATGACGACAACACAATCGTCAACCTCGCCTCCAATGAATATTTCAAAGCCGCCAATACCAAGGCCCTGACGAGCCCCGTTATTTCCGCGAAGTTTATGGAAGACAAAGACGGCAAGTCTCGTCCCGTGCAATATTACACGAAATTTGGACGTGGATTGATGGCCCGTTGGATCATCCAGAACCGCGTGGACAGAGCCGAAGGCCTAAAAGACTTCAATGCAGGTGGATATAAATTTGACCCGGCGCGGTCCACCAAAGACACTTTGGTTTACGCCAGACCACAGCCCCCAAAGAAAGGGAAATAGGCAACACACGCGTGAAAGACTACGCCCAAAATTTCGCGCAATGCGACGTCGACAGCCCAATCAAATTTGGGCTGTCTGATTGGTTCGGCGTTATAAAACGCACATGGAAAGAGGCCCATCATGACAATGTCAGCGTGATTGCGGCAGGCGTCGCATTTTTCTCGCTGCTCGCAGTTTTCCCGCTGATTACGGCGGCGCTTTCGACCTTTTCCTACTTTGCCGATCCAGGTGATGTGAATGGTTTGACGGAAACTTTCGCAACGCTGCTCCCGGGCGAGGCCTTCGCCATATTAGAAGGACAAGTGAACAGTGTTCTGGACGCTCCGCCTCTTTCGGCCAGTTTTGGGATTGTCTTATCTTTGGGCTTTGCGTTTATTTCAGCCGGTGCGGGCATTCGCGCCATGATGCGCGCGATGAATGTCGCCTATGAAGAAATAGAGAGCCGGAACCCCGTCGTTTTCTTTCTCTTTGGACTGTTGATGACGCTGGGCAGCTTGATTTTTGTCTGGGTCTCCCTGTTTATAATTATCGGCGTATCGGCCGCCCTGGCACATACAAATTTTGCCTATTCCGCCGGACTGTCAACGCGGACCTTGCCGTGGATTTTGCTCGTCATAATCTTCTGTTTTGCGTGCGGGGTTATGTATCGATTTGGTCCCTCACGACGCCCCGCGCGAAAACGCTGGGTTTTTCCGGGCATTGCATTCGCCCTTATCAGTTGGATTGCGATTAGTTTTGGCTTCTCGAAATTCGTCGCACATTTCGGCGCTTATAATGAAACCTTTGGCGGGATAGCGTCCGTCATCATCTTGCTGATTTGGCTCTGGCTTACGGCGATGGTCATTATCATTGGGGCGGAATTAAATTCAGAACTGGAACGTCAAACGGTTGCCGATACAACGCGCGGGCCTTGCCGCGCTATCGGTATGCGCGGAGCGACTATGGCTGATTTTGTGGCACGAGATACAGAATTGGGGCTGGTGAAAGATGACCTGCCGGCGTCGCCCGTTGAGCCGAATTCAGACGAGACTTAAAGGACAGCACTGCTAGGCCTAATTAATTCCGCGCCTTCATTGCGGGCGTTTCCAACAGCGCGGTCGACTTCGTAAAAACCGAGGTCATCCCCGCCGCGTTGGCTTTCCAAAATTCGGTCAGGGTTTTCGTCCCAATCCAACCACGCATCCCACATATTTTCAGGCAGGCGCACAGGCATACGGTGGTGTAGATGTTTGACGGGGCCAAGCGCAGCGGTGGTCAAAATGGTACAAGATAAAAGCTCTATCCCCTCATCCACCCGCCAGCGGTCCCAGAGTCCGGCGAAAGCAAAAATCTCGCTGCCAACTTTTTCGCTATCTTCAAAAATAAAGGACGGTTGCTTGATTTCTTTTGCGGCTTTCCCATCGATTGACGGCATTTCAACTCTTTCCCACTCAAACCAGCCGGTTGTCGGGATAAGGGCGCGGCGGCGTTTATAGGGCGTGCGAAAGCTAGGCTTCTCTTTGGCGGTCTCAACCCGCGCGTTAAACATGGGGCGGCCTTCAGGCGGCTCTTTGCGCCAGGATGGATGCAACCCCCAACGCATCGGGACGAGTGTGCGATCTTTTGAACCATTGAAAGCTACAGTTGGAATCACAGCTCCGGGCGCCACATTATAGCGCGGCTCCCAGTCCCACAGGCCTTCGTCACTTGTTTTCGCCGCAAAGCGGGCCGCAATCTGGTCCAGATTGCCTGCCAATGTAAATCGTCCGCACATAGTCTCGCTATACGGTGCGAGGCTCGCTAAGGGAACGGTCATGACGGTTAAACGAACAGATTGCGTCGGGGTGGTTTGCCTGCGCGGCGAGGATGTGCTCCTCATCCAGCGCGGTAAAGCCCCGCGTAAAGGCGAATGGTCAATTCCCGGCGGCCGGATTGAGGCGGGCGAAACAGAAGCTGTGGCCGCGCTGCGTGAACTGTCCGAGGAGACGTCGGTACAGGCAAATTTACTGACCAAAATCACGGCCTTAGATGCAGATTTCGAGGGGTTTCATTATCGTCTGCACGATTATCTGGCGCGCTGGACCTCGGGCGAACCCAAAGCCGGGGACGATGCCGATAGAGCCTGCTTTGTCCCTCTGTCAGAGATTGACGCGCTTGGCATGTGGCCGGAAACCGTGCGGGTCATCCGCGAAGGACATGCAAAAATGGTTTTGTTTTCCGGCGATGAGACGTAAACTATCGGTATGACGTCTCATTGGGCCATATTCGCATTGCCGCTGCTGCTGCTCGCTTCGCCAAGCTTTTCGCAAGATGCGGCGGCGCAGGATGCACAGGCCGAGCAACCCCTGACCGAACGCCAAAAGCGCGCCCTCGCCGCACAAGCGCGCGAAGCCGCAGAACTGCGCGTTGAGGAAGACATGGTGACAATGACCAGCCTCGTCGAAGCTTTGTCCAAAAACCTGGGACAAATTCATTATCTCAGAACGCTGTGCTTTGGGCCAGATGATCAGAAATGGCGGAATTACGGACAACGTATGATGACGGTTGAAGCCAATGGAGACCAAGACCGGCACCGCCAACTGGTTCGCGCCTTTAATGCCGGATATTACCAAGAGAAAGACCGCCATACCCAATGCACAAAAGAGGTGTCGGTCGATGTCGCTGCTCTCGCCGAAAATGGACGACATATTTCGTCTATGTTGGGCGACCCTTACCGCGAGCGATGAGAATGGCCCTTCCAATTGTTTTGCCTTTGGCCCTCGGCGCACTTGTCTTGGCAGGTTGCGCAAAGGTGGCCAGCGATGTGCGCAAGGCGCGCCCACTTGCCTCCCTCGAGGGCAGTGAGTGGGGTCCCGTGGAGACGCCCGCGAAAGAGCAATATGTCGCCTTCAAAGCCAATGGAGAAATTCGAGGCCACGGCGGCTGCAACCAATTCTTTGGACAATATACGCAGGACGGTCAAACACTCACCATCGGCGCGCTCGCGAGCACCAAAAAATTCTGTGCGGAGGTCATGCAAGCAGAGACGACCTTTATACAAAAGCTGCAAGACACCCGAAAGGTGGAAGCGACCCACATCGCATTGCGCCTATATAATGCCGACGGCGAGGAACTGATGCAGTTGCGACGCCGCGACTGGGATTAAAGCTTCCAAACTAAGACATCGGGGGCTGGACCCTCTCTCCCAACATCGCTAACCCTCTTTCATGACTGATACTTTGACAATCCGCCGGCCCGATGACTGGCATGTTCACTTGCGCGATGGAGCCATGCTTGCCGATGTCGTGAACCATACCGCCCGCCAATTTGCGCGTGCGATTATCATGCCAAATCTGAAACCCCCTGTTACCACCGTCGAAGCCGGGCGCGCCTATCGGGATCGTATTTTGGCCGCTGTCGATCCGTCGCTGGAGTTTACCCCGCTCATGACGGCTTATTTGACAGACAGCATGGATCCGGAAGAAATGCGCCGCGGGAAACAGGAAGGTGTCTTTACAGCGGCGAAGCTTTACCCGGCCAATGCGACAACCAATTCGGCGCATGGCGTCTCTGACGTCAAACATATCCACAACGTGCTGGACGCAATGGAAGATGTCGGTATGCCACTGCTTGTCCATGGGGAAGTCACTCACAGGGACGTCGATATTTTTGACCGCGAAGCTGTATTCATTGACGATGTGATGGTTGGGTTGGTGCGCGAGCATCCAGAATTGAAAGTCGTGTTCGAGCATATCACGACACAAGAAGCCGCAGACTTTGTCATGGAAGCGGGGGACAATGTCGCGGCCACGATTACGCCGCACCATCTACGCTATAACCGAAACGCAATTTTTGAGGGCGGCATTCGTCCGCATTATTATTGCCTGCCGATTGCCAAGCGAGAGAAGCATCGCCTCGCCTTACGCAAAGCCGCAACGTCAGGCTCTCCTAAGTTTTTCCTCGGCACGGATACAGCGCCGCATGCTGTCGGAGCCAAAGAAAGCGCCTGTGGCTGCGCGGGCGTTTTTAACGCGCCCTATGCGATGGAAAGCTACGCGCTCACATTCGAAGAAGAAGGCGCTCTCGACAAGTTAGAGAAATTTGCCAGCATAAACGGGCCGAAATTTTACGGTCTGCCAATAAATAAAGGCACGATGACCTTAGCCAAAAAAGACCAGCGAGTGCCCGAGCGCTTCACCCTGTCAGAAACAGATATTATCCCGTTCCATGCAGGTGAGACATTGGAGTGGAGTGTTTCTATTTAGGGCGTTCCTTGAATAATTTCGGATTGCGCAGCCGAGACTGCTGGAAAATTAATGTCGATGTCGATAGGGTCAGACGAGAGTTCGTCGCTGCCATCATCCCACACCTCCATTTCTTCTTCGGGCAGTTCATCGACGCTCAAATCGGCCGCAATGTCAGCAGCGAGGCTCGAGGCAGCATCTTGTAATTTTTCCAAGAGTTCGGTTTCAGACAACGCTGCCCAGGCCGCTGCATTTTCGGATGTTTTGGTGTCCCCTTCCAGGCCCACAGATACGCTCGTCATGAAGTTATTGCGGTAGATGTTATCAGAATACTCGATGACGCGGTCGGTGTCCGGCTTCTCTTTAAAAGGGGAGAGCGCAGGATTGACGGGATAAACCATCACGGATGATGTCAGGTTCAAATTATCAAAACTGGGCGTGAAAGCATATTTTACATCCATAAACATGACAGCGTCCGCTTTGGACTGTCGGATATAGGCGGCTCGAAACCCTAAAGGTTCTTGGCGCAGAATGCGTAATCCATCGGCGCCTTCCAAACCGCTTTTCGCAAGGGCTTGGTCGAACTCTTCCCGGATGTCAGCTGTGAAATCATAGTCAACCAATTTTTCGCGCACGGGGGTCACGTGTTTTTTCGCCTTTATGGTCCTGACTGTATTTAACCCCACATCAAATAACACCGGGATAATGTGGCCTTGCACATATCGGGAGAGTTGAGACGTCTTTATATCCGCACCGACTTCAGTTTGTTGCGAGATTAAAACACTATCTACGTCTTTGATAAGCGGCCTGGCTTCTGCATCGAGATAGTTGTTCGGCGGCGTGGTTTGACAAGCAGACACAGCCATGAGCGTGCCGGCCACTAGAGTGTGGGTAAAATAAAAACGCATTCGCATCCTCCCCAATTAAGACGAGCACATCTAAAAACAGATTATTTTATGGTTAATCAAATCTTGCTGAACGGGGCTTGAACCCGTCAGGCGGGCATTTACCCGGTTTAGTGGGTCACAAATTTCGCAATGGCATCCACCACCTCGGTCGAGATTGGCAGGTCCGGTTGGCTGTAGGTTCTGATATTCTTCACGCGGTTGAGGGGGGAGGTTTTTAGCACGTGATTGACACCTTCGACCAAAACCAACTCACCATTCGTCGCCTCGGCCAAAGCCTTGGCATCTTCAATCGACGTTTGTAAATCCGTTGTGCCGTGAACGATAAGCGTTTTTGTATTGGCCTTGCGCGCCATGTCCGCCGGGTCCGTTTGGACGAGGGATATAAAGAAATCCTGCACTTGGGGCGGGAAAATCTTCTTCGAAACCCTATCCAAATCTTCCGCTGGAACACGCTCTCCACGCTCGAGTTTTTCGAGATTGGCAAATGTCTTTTTCATAAGGAGTTGACTGCCCGGCGTCGTAGAAAGCTGCTCCCGTAAGACCTGGCCGAAAGAGCGACCCACGCCGGACACTAAAATTTGTCCGCAGACGTTCTTATTCAAATCGGCGGCGGCAGACGCCATTAATGCGCCTTCGGAATGTCCGAGAACATAGACGCAATCCGCAGCCGTCTCCGCGCGGATTGTTTCAATCCACTGGCTGTAATCCCGAGCATAAATATCGACTGTTACCGCATTTGGATCGCCTGCGTCGCCGCTTCTAAACATACCTCTTTTATCCACGCGAACGGTGGAGACGCCCTGCGCCACCAAAGCCTCAGCCAATAATTTATAACTATTGGCGTTGACGCCCATCGGATTATTGCCGTTCAAATCCGTCGGTCCAGACCCCGGGATAATGAGAACAATCGGTGTGCCCTCACCCGCATTTTTATACAGACCGGACAACTGGGCGGAGGTCATGACAATGTCCGTGTCGATCTCCTTTCTGGAGGCATCCGAGGCTGACGTGGCAGCGCCCGGGTCAATGGGCGAAACGGCGTCTCGATTAGTTTCCGGCGCAGCGCCCGACTGACGTTCGCTCTCTCCGCACGACACTAGAGTTAGCGCGAAAAGCCAGACCCAAAACGTGAAGAAGAGGCGCATAAACCGAACCTAAGTCGCAGCGCCTAAGCCTCTGATTGGCAAGCTTCTGACCCGACGACCCGTCGCGTTAAACACAGCATTCGCCAGCGCAGGCGCGATGGGCGGTGTTCCGGGCTCCCCGCCGCCGCCAAGATGCGCATCGCTGGTCAAGATAATCGTGTCGATTTTCGGCGCGCGGTCCATGCGTAAAATCTCATAGTCGTGGAAATTGCTCTGCGCCACCGCGCCGTCCTCTATTGTGATTTCACCATGCAGCGCCGCACAAAGACCATAGATAATGCCGCTTTGCATTTGGGCCTCAAACCCGTCCGGGTTCACAGCAAACCCGGGATCAGCGGCACATGCCACATGGAGAACTCTTGGGTCGCCATCTGTCATATCCACCGTAACGACCTGTGCGCAGATCGTCATAAAGCTCTCAACAATAGAGATGCCGCGCGCTTGGCCTTCCGGTAGCGCGTCGTTCCAGTTGCCCAGCTTTGCAGCAGCGTCCAAGACTTTCAGAAAGCGCGGCTTATCTACTAGCAAGGCGCGGCGGTATGCATAGCCGTCTTTCCCGGCTGCATGGGCCAACTCTTCAATAAAGCTCTCTGTAAAATAGCCATGTT
>CALFWV010000132.1 GCA_937927825.1 uncultured Caulobacterales bacterium
CAGGAACTCAACAAAGAGTCTATCATCTCCGCAAAAGACGCTCTGGAGAATGATCCGCGTGACGCGTCCATTGGACCTGAAGATGCAAAAGTCACAATTGTTGAGTTTTTCGACTACAATTGCGGATATTGCAAACGGGCAACCCCTTGGTTGGAAGAAGCCATAAAAAAATATGACGGCGACATTCGAATAATTTTTAAAGAGCTCCCGATTTTGGATGACCGCACAAAAACGTCTCGCCTCGCAGCCCGCGCAGCCTTAGCGGCGAATAAGCAAGGCAAGTATAAAGAAATGCACTTTGCGCTAATGACTCAAAAACGACTAAGCGGCGAAATTATCAAGCAAACAGCCAAGGATGTGGGCCTCGACATGAGACGCTATGAAGCCGACATGGCCGATCCGACCATTGACCAGCACATCAATGACACCTTGCTGCTCGCAAACCGCCTTCCCGCTCTCACCGGCACACCGTTTTTTATTGTGGGCGATGAATATGTGTCAGGTGCGGATACGGCTCGGTTAGAGCAGCTCGTCGAGGCTGCGTTGAACGGCTAGCCTCACCAAGAAGGGCAATCAGACCGAAAACTCCCACCGAATTGAGTGAGAACAAAACAGAAACAAATCTTTGACAGTGGGTCCTCACTATGAAAAGAAGTTTCTATGCCGAAGCCATCTACCATCTTTGTTTGTCAATCCTGCGGCAGTGTTCACGGAAAATGGGCGGGCCGATGCGACTCTTGCGGGGAATGGAATACTCTTGTTGAAGAAACGCAAAGCCAAAACGCGAAACCCGCTCATAAGAGGCGAAAAACTCGTGGGATGGCTTTTGTCGATTTGGGCGGAGAATCCAAAGACGTCCCGCGCCTAAAAACCGGAATAGCAGAATTAGACCGGGTTACTGGCGGCGGCTTGGTCCCCGGCTCAGCTTTGCTTGTAGGCGGCGACCCGGGCATTGGAAAATCCACCCTTCTCTTACAGGCAACCGGAGAGCTTGCGGCAAGCGGTTTGAAAACAGCCTATATCACAGGTGAAGAATCTACGGGGCAAGTCCGCA
Organism: uncultured Caulobacterales bacterium; assembly: GCA_937927825.1. Taxonomy (GTDB): domain Bacteria; phylum Pseudomonadota; class Alphaproteobacteria; order Caulobacterales; family Maricaulaceae; genus Litorimonas. Next base: position 1,055 of record CALFWV010000132.1, read on the forward strand.
GGCGCGCGAAACGACTTGGCGTCTCAAATCATCCCGTCAACCTCGCGTCTGAAACCTCTCTGGGACCAATTCTGGATGGCCTCATGGACTCAAAACCTGATGTCGTCATCATAGATTCCATACAAACGCTCTGGACGGACCAACTTGGCGCAGCCCCAGGGACGGTTGCTCAAGTTAGGGCTTGTTCGCAGGAGTTGACACGTTTCGCCAAAAAGAGCGGTGCTTGCGTTATCCTTGTCGGTCATGTCACCAAAGACGGGCAAATTGCCGGACCACGCGTTGTCGAACATATGGTCGATGCCGTTTTGTATTTTGAAGGTGACCGCGCACATCAATTCAGAATTTTACGCGCGCATAAAAACCGCTTTGGTCCGACCGACGAAATCGGCGTCTTTGAAATGCGCGAAAGCGGATTGGCAGAAGTCCCGAATCCGTCGGCATTGTTTTTGGATGGTCGTGGCGAGGCCTCCTCAGGCGCAGCCGTGTTTGCAGGGCTTGAAGGCTCGCGTCCTGTTTTAACGGAAATTCAAGCGCTGGTCGCCCCCGCAGCCTTTGGCACGCCGCGCCGGTCGGTGACGGGGTGGGACAGCAGCCGGCTTGCCATGGTTTTAGCCGTCTTAGAAACGCGATGCGGCGTTAGTTTTGCCGGCAAAGACGTCTATTTGAACGTGGCTGGAGGGTTGCGTATCAATGAGCCCGCAGCTGACTTGGCCGTTGCCGCTGCCATCGCCTCATCCGCTTTCGACATACCGCTCCCCTCCGATTCGGTTGTATTCGGCGAAATCAGCCTGTCAGGCGATGTCAGGCCCGTTGGACGGGCGGATGCGCGTTTGAAAGAAGCGGCCAAACTCGGGTTTCACCGCGCAATTACGGCGAAACCGCAGAAACGCAAAGACGGCCGCGACCGGAATGACAACGCCGCCCTGCCGATCATTGCAATCAAAGCTTTGCCCGACCTCATCCGCCGTGTAGAAGCGAGCACGGAAAGCGGCCTTGACCATCCATCGAGTTGGGCTGCCTAACTGGAGACTGGCCCGCCTCATGACTGCCCAAATCCCGCATCTTATTTCAATCGGACCTTGGGAGTTTAATGGCTTTGACATTGCTGTTCTCATTATCCTCTTAATTTCCATGCTATACGCAGCCTCGCGAGGATTTCTTAGAGAGGTTATCTCTATCGCGGCTTTATTGGTCGCCGCCATCGCGACCCTTTTTGTTTGGGGGCGCTTCCGGTTTGCGGCGCAAGACTTCATTTCACCGGCTTGGCTGGCGGATGGTGCCCTTTTGGTGGGTGTTTTCTTTATCGTCTATCTCATCATGGTGCTGATAATGTCTAAAGTTGGAAAATCCATCGCAGGTAAAGAACCGGGCCTCCTTGATCGCCTTTTAGGCGCGGGCTTTGGCATTGCACGAGGCCTTATCATTGCCGCCTTGGGCGTCTTGGTACTGACAGCTGGAAACCGCGCAGCAGCCGAGGCTCAAGACTATAAAAAGAGCCTGATTCAGCAAGGCATTTACGATGAAGTTTTGAGTAAAATGCCAAAATCCATGCGCGACCAGATGGAAGGAGACCCGAAACCCCTGCCCGATATGCTCTCGAGTTCTACCTTCTATCCTCTCTTGGAGAAAATTGGTGCCGGACTGCGGGCCTTGCCATTCGCTAAGGTTAAGACCTATGCGGAGCGAATTAAAGACGGCGATATTGATGGAATAACAGAAGACATTTTGGAGTCAGGACGATGAGTAATCCGAGCATGGCCTTTGACCCGAATGATGACAAGATTCGTGAAGAATGCGGAGTTTTTGGCATATTCGGACTGGAAAACGCCGCGTCCCTGACCGCACTAGGCTTGCATGCTCTACAACACCGCGGACAAGAAGCTTGCGGGATCGCCGCAACCGACGGGCAGCAATTCCGAACAGAACGCCACTTGGGCCTCGTCGGCGAT
>CALFWV010000133.1 GCA_937927825.1 uncultured Caulobacterales bacterium
AGCCGCGGACGGTTGGTGAAGATCACTACAATGTGGCTCGCCGCGTTCAGGAAATCCTGCAACGCTATCAAGCGCTACAAGACATCATCGCCATTTTGGGTATGGACGAGCTGTCCGAAGAAGATAAAATGACCGTATCTCGCGCGCGTAAAGTTGAAAAATTCCTGTCACAGCCATTCGACGTTGCTGAAATCTTCACAGGTTCCCCAGGCATTCAGGTCCCTCTTGCCGATACAATCAAGTCGTTCAAAGGTTTGGTCGAAGGTGAATATGATCATCTTCCAGAGCAAGCGTTCTACATGGTCGGTGGTATTGACGATGTTCTTGAGAAAGCGGCCAAGATGGCTGCGGAAGCCGCGTAACAGATTATGGCTGACACGCTTCAATTCTCACTCGTCTCTCCAGAGCGCGAACTCTATTCTGGAAATGTTGACCAAGTCGACATTCCGGGCACGGAAGGTGATTTGGGAATTATGCCAAATCACAGCCCGCTCATGGCGGCTATTCGCACAGGTACGATAACTGTGACCGAAAATGGCGCTGAAACGAAGTTCTTCGTTCAGGGCGGTTTCGCAGATGTAACGCCGTCGGGTTTAACTGTCTTGGCGGAACGTGCTGTCGCTATGGAGGCTTTGGATAAAGTCGATATTGAAGCGCAAATCGCGGCGGTCGAAGCTAGTCTTCCTAATTTGACGGGCGATGCAGCTCTAGCAGCCAGCCAGAATCTGGAGGGGCTTCGCGCTGTTCTCTCTGCTTAATTGGCCTTCGAAATTTTGAAAATTTGCGGCCTCTTACTTCGGTAAGAGGCCGCTTTCGTTTTGACGTCCTATTTTTCTGGGTTAAGGCAAGCCATGTCTCACCCCATTGTCATTGCCGTTGCTTCCGATTCTGAACATAATATCGCCAAGCCCGTCCAAGAAAGTATTCGGTTGGTCGCAGGTTGGGGCGTTCAGGGCGACGCCCATGCTGGTAAAACTGTGCAACACCGATATGATAAGCGCCGCAATCCGAACGCGCCGAACCTGCGCCAAATCCATCTCATGCATGCGGAGCTTTTCGATCAAGTTGCGGCTTTGGGACTAACGGTAGAGCCCGGGCAAATGGGCGAAAATATTACGACACGGCATATAGATATTGTCAACCTGCCTAGAGGCACCCAACTTCAAATTGGTGATGCTATCATTGAGATTACTGGCCTTCGGAACCCATGCAAATACCTCAACCAAATTGCGCCTGGATTGATGACGGCGTGTATTGAAAAATATGATGACGACACAAATTTCCCACAGTCTGGGGTGATGGGAGTAATTCTAGCAGACGGGGAGGTGAAAGCTGGGGATGAAATCCACATTATGACCCCGAATGAACCATATGAGCGCCTCAAACCTGTTTGATAAAGCGGCATGTTACGTCAATTCATAAACTCACTGCTTTGGCTTTCTGCCATTGGCGCGATGCTCATGGCTTATACCGTTTTAGTCGAGCCGTCTCGGCTCATAACGCGGCAGGTTGAGTTTGTTTCTGATAAATATTCAGGTCCCCAGATTAGAATTGCACTCGTGACGGATATCCACATTAACAGTCTTCACGTCCCGTCGTCCCGCGTTGTCAATATTGTCGAAGCGATAAACGCGCAGCGTCCCGACATCGTTCTTTTACCCGGAGATTTTGTAGCGGGGCATAACAGAGCAGATCGTCGATCTCAGGCGTTCAATGATATTGTTGAGAGGGGACTATCTTACCTGGGTGAACTTTCTGCCCCATCCTTTGCGACGATTGGCAATCATGATGCGTGGTGGGACGCCGCAAGAGTGACGCAAAACTTGATAGACGCGGGTATTACAGTTTTGGAAAATGAGGCGGTGCAGGCCGGACGTTTTTGTCTGGTTGGACTGTCGGATTACATGACAGCGATGCCTAACCAATCTGCATATGATCGCTGCCCGGAGAATATGTTAACGCTCGTCTTCACCCACTCGCCTGACGCATGGCAATCGTTCCGCAGTGATACCGTTTTGGCCCTCGCAGGTCACACACATGGCGGGCAGGTCAATTTGCCCTTAATAGGTCGGCGCGTGAATGCTGTGTCACTAGGTGCCGAGCATAGTTACGGATTTTCAAAAATCGCGGGCGTCGACATGTTTGTCAGCGCGGGCGTCGGGACGTCAATCTTGCCCATCCGTTTCCGCGCGCCGCCGGAAATTGTAATTCTAACCCTTAAGGCACAGGGGTGACCTGTGTTGGCTCCAGGCCGCCAACTTCCATTGTGGGCTCGGGTTCCGGTGCGTCATAACGCGCGTCTCGATCCGTTTTATTTGTTACGAGCATGAACGTAATCAATGCAAATAAAGATAAAGCACCGGCGAAGAGAAATGGTGATCCCGGCACGTAGGGAATATCTAAATTCCCCATTAAGTAGCGAGAGATGCCGATAATATTATCGGGGAAACCCTGCATTTGGCGGTCAGCTCGATTGGAGGAGTCTCCAAATAAGCCAAACATGCCTGTCATCGCCATCGGGCCGGCCATAAGAGCGAGGCCCTGCGCGGCCCCAATTGCCCCTTGCAGTTCGCCTTGTTCACTTTCAGATACTCGGCTGCTCATCATGTTCGTAAGCGCAGGGCCATAAAGTCCCGCCATCGCCGCCAAGGGACCCGCCGCATAGATTATCCAACCTGCGTCCGCACTGCCCATCATTGTGTAGGCTGCGGCGGCGGAAAACATGCCGATGAAACCCGCCCAAAAAAGACCGATTTTCGGTATGATAATACGAATAAGGCCGCCTTGAACAATCATCGACGCCACCGCGAATGCGCCTAAAGAGAACCCGACATCTCCTGAACTCCAGTTTAGGCCTTCCATTGTAGAAAATGCATAGGTTGTCGGATAAACGGTGTGCGCAACGGCCAGCACAAAGAGGACAAAAATCAGGCTCTTCACGCCTTTAATACGGCCAAGCGCGAGAACCGACCCAATCGGATTGGAGCGTTTAATATCGAAAGGCCGCCGTTTAGATCTAGCGAGCGTCTCCGGCAGGAATATCAATCCGTAAATGACGTTGATGAGCGAGATAACGCCCGCTGCATAAAAGGGTACACGTGTCCCATATTCGCCGAGAATGCCGCCTATGACAGGACCTAGCAGAAATCCGACACCAAAGCTGGCCCCTATAAGGCCAAAGTTCTGAGCCCGTTTTTCGGGTGGGCTGACATCGGCGACATAGGCATTTGCGGTCGAGAACGTCGCGCCGAAAATCCCCGATAAAGCTCGCCCAATATAAAGAAATAAAATTGTCGGTGCGAGGGCCATTAGAAAGAAATCAGCTGCTAAGCCCGCAAGTGACGTCAGCATAATGGGGCGACGACCGAAGCGATCGGATAAACCGCCAACAATCGGCATACATATAAATTGGAAGACAGCAAAAACGAGGGTCAATAACCCGCTATGTTTCACGGCCTCATGATTTTCTAACCCGGTGAGTTCTTTGATGAGATCCGGCAAAACCGGAATCATTATCCCAAAGCCAATGGAATTTATCATCACTGTGATAAGAACAAACATCAGCGCGTTCTTCGAATTTTTTTCCGTCGCCGTCATGAACTTGACCTATGTTATTCCACAGGTTTTGCGAAGGCTGCAAATTCGACCATCAACCGTTCATAGACGGGGCGTTTAAAGGGAACGATAGTATCGGCGATTGTGCTCAAATCCGCCCATCGCCACTCGGAGAATTCCTGGGGACCATGAGCGGTCAAATTCACATCAGACCCATCGCCAAAATACCGATAGGCATACCATTTTTGCCGCTGACCCAAATTTTTGAATCGCTTCTTCTTTCGCGCCAATAATTCAGGCGGAAAGTCATAATAGAGCCAGCCTTTGACTTTGCCGAGATACTCCATGTCATTTGCGCGGAGACCCGTTTCTTCAAAAAGTTCGCGCCGCGCCGCGGCTTTCGGCTTTTCGCCTTTATCAATACCGCCTTGTGGGCATTGCCAGACGTGTGGTCCGTCTCCACCGTATCGCTTACCCAGCCAAATCTGACCACTTTGGTTAAATATCGCGACGCCAACATTGCGACGATAGCTCGACTTATTCCGTTTCATGATTAATTCAGCGCGGCCGTTGCAGGAGCGAGTTGTAGGCCTTGCGAGTCCAACGTCGCAATCCAAGTCTGCGCTTCGGAAATGGTTTCGGGATAAGCAAAACCAACGCCCACAGGGTGAGACCCCGACGCGGCAGTTTGACTGAGCCCAGACAGGCGCGCAGAAATAACGCGGGCAATCGGGTCCGGGTCGATCAGACCATGCCCCGTCTTAAAAGGTTGCCGTACTGAGCTCGCCAAGGCGCGAAGAGACGGGGTCTCAAAAGCGCCGTCTGTTATAAATCCCAGTCCTGTTTGGGCTAAACGGTCCATGAACGGGGCTGCGGCGTCAGCTCTTGTTAAAAAGGAGTCTCCATTGAAGTTGATCAATCCGGCATAGCCTTGCGCGCGGGACAACATCCAATCCAGACGGCGGCCATTTTCGGCTGGAGGTACAGTCAGACGAAGTGCGCGGTCAGCACCCGGCTCCAACGGGTCGAAATTTGCGGACTCCATAGGGATTTCAATTAAAACTTCGTGTCCGTCTGAACGGGCCATATCGATCCAATCCTGCAAACCGACACTGTGGGCGGCAAAAGACAGGGTGACGTCGGCTGGTAAGGATTGAATGGCGTTCTGAGTGAGGGACCGGTTAATCCCCAATCCGCCGATAATAAGAGAAACAGGTTTCTTTCCGGCTTGACGGCGAAAAGATTTTTTATACGCGGCCAGCGCATTTCCGGCCGATCTTGAGGGAACGGGGCCAAATGCACTTTGACGGGTTAATCCGCTAATAGGAGCTTTTGGCAGTGCTCTCACATTTGGAGTGATGTTAATGCGCTTGGGTTGCGGAGTGTCTGATGTGGCCGTTGGGGCTTCGGACTCCACTGATTGGATGCTATCAGTGGGATTTACGCCTTCCGGGACGTCGCCCGCCAATAGATCTGGCGTGTCTAAGGTTTCATCGTCCAATGGGGCCAGGGTCTCAATTTGCGGAAGCGGGGCGAGGGCCAACGCACCCTCAGACCGGGCATCATCAGCATTTCCAAATGCGGCGACAGCTAAGACAGGGAGCGCAAACCCCAAGATCAAAGCCGCTGTTGATAACAGGACATGCTTGCCTTTGGAGGGCAGGGCGAGAGCTGCACGGCGATTCGGATGAGCGTTTGACATAGGTTGTGTCTAAGAGCGTTTGTGCTCAGGGACAAATGATAAGCCGCAGGCCGGGGTTTTCAACAGACTAATATCTGCTGGCTTGTGCGTCCAACAGACGGTCATATTGTGAGGTTTTCAAGACCTCGACGGCTTTCCTGAGTTGGAAATCCTCATCCTCGGGGAAGGTTTCGGGCGGATATAGTATGTCTTCATACTTTTCTTCATAGTCCGTCTCGTCGGGATTAATCAGGAAATTACGAAGTGAGTCTTCGCGGAATCTTTTTCGTATCTCCCCTTTATCTTCAAGCCCGGACACCAGTAGGTCAGGCATGATGCCCCGGCCCTGAATAGATTGACCCGATGGCGTGTAATAACGCTGTGTTGTGAGGCGGAGTGCGCCGTCTTCAGGGCCGAGTGGGATAACGGATTGAACCGAGCCTTTCCCGAAGCTTCTACGGCCTAACACCACCGCGCGGCCCCGATCTTGTAAAGCTCCGGCAACGATTTCCGCCGCAGAGGCAGAGCCAGGGCTCATAAGAACAACGATTTTAGCGTCGGGGTAGAGTTCGGTGCTTTCGGCATTATAGCGTTCGTTATCGCTCGCATCTCTCCCGCGTGCTGAGAGGACTTCGCCGCCGTCCAAGAAAAGACCTGAAATACTGACGGATTCGGTGAGCAACCCGCCCCTATTACCGCGCAGGTCTATAATAAGCTTGTCCAGCTTACCCAATTGCGTGTCGAGATCGGCCAAGGCCCGTTCAGTGTCTTTTGTCAGGCGATCATTGTTAAAAGTTTCGATCTGAATGTAACCGACACCTTGTTCAACGCGGTGCCGGATAGCGCGCCCTCTAACGGTATCGCGAACAACGACGATATCTCGTGACGCCTTATTTGGGGACAGAACTGTTACTGTCACAGGTTCGCCCTTTAGGCCGCGCATGCCGCTAACCGCTTCGTCTAAGGATTTTCCGCGAATATCGGTTCCGTCAACGGCTGTAATAAAATCGCCGCCCCGAATTCCGGCCTTATAGGCAGGGCCATCCTCAATGGCGTAATTGACTTTGACTAATCCGCCTTCCGATTGGATTTCTATGCCGAGACCGCCATATTCACGCCGTGTCGCCTCCCGTTGCTCGGTGAAATCAACCGGCGGTACGTAGGTCGAATGCGGGTCCAGGGAATGTAGAGCCCCGTTCAGAGCATTCTCAATCAAAGAGGCCGTGTCGACGTCTTCAACATATTCGTTTTGAACAATGGCGAGAACATCCGCAAAGACTTTCATTTGGTCATAAACCGCTTGTGGGTTTTTTTCATCTGCAATGGCCGAAAGCGGTAGCGTCGCAGCCAAAGCCAACGCCCCCCATTTAACAGGATTCCAAATAAAACGGCGCATGGATTAGCCTTGGGCCTCGGCTAATTTCTCAGCGTATGTGCCTGATTTCAGCAAGGCAATTGCCTGCAATAACTGATAATCATCAGAAATTTCGAAGTCCTCTGGTGGATAGTCAATTTTGACCTCTTCCACCGTCTCTTCAGCCGTTTCACTGTCTTCATTTTCATTTGCAATCGAATTTGGCAAGCTGGCTTCAGAGTACCGCTTCGTCTCCTTACCGTCATCGGGAACGGCGGAAATTAAAATGTCCGGCGTAATGCCGCTACCCTGAATACTGCGTCCATTTGGTGTGTAATAACGCTGTGTGGTAATTTTAAGAGCGCCATCACGACCTCCGCGCAAAGGAATAACGTCTTGAACCGAGCCTTTCCCAAATGTCGTTGTACCGAGGATTAACGCCCGGCCTTTATCCTGTAACGCTCCCGCAACGATTTCTGAGGCTGAAGCCGATGCCCCGTCAACCAAAACAACAACAGGTACGTTTTTGGCCATTTGCCCTTTTTGCGCGTTAAAGACATTTACGTCATCGGCGCGGCGTCCACGGGTGGAAACCACCTCACCACCATCCAAAAAGACGGATGAGACTTCGACGGATTGAGTTAAGAGGCCACCGGGATTACCACGTAAATCTAGAATCAGGCCGTCTAATCGACCGCCATTCTCAACTTGTAAATCAGCAATAGCGCCTCGTAAGCCGTCGGCAGCTTTTTCATTGAATTGCGCGATACGGGCATACCCAAATCCGTCTTTCATTTCGAATTTCACGGTTTGGCGTTTGATGACTTCGCGTGTGATATCTAAATAAAGCGGCTCTTCGCCCTCGCGGACAATCGTAATGTTAATGGGCTCCCCGGGTTTGCCGCGCATCTGGTCGACGGCTTCAGATAGGGTGAAACCAATGAGAGACTTGCCGTCAATCTCCGTGATAAAATCGCCCGCTTTCACACCGGCGCGTTTGGCGGGGGTGTCATCAATCGGTGCGATAACTTTTACAAATCCATCCTCCATTGTGACTTCCATGCCTAGACCGCCATACTCGCCTTTATTATTCATTCGAAGGTCTTTGAAGGATTCCGGACTGATATAGGAGGAGTGGGGATCCAAAGACTGTAGCATCCCGTTCATGGCGTCCTCGATCAGCGATCCGTCATCAACTTCGACGACATACTGGCTTCGTACACGCGCCAAGACATCGGCAAACAGCTCCAACTGCTCAAAGGTCTCATCATAGGCCGGACGCTCAACGGCGACCGCCGCCTGATGGGTCGTCGAAAAGGCAAAGAGTGCGATAGCGGCAACGCTTCCGAGGGCAGGCAGGACAAGTTTCACAAGGAGTCTCCAGTAATACACATTAGACTTAACTAGCCCCAGCAGAGTTTGCCAGTCAAATTGCTGCGATTAAGGGGTGAACTTACCCGGATTTAACATCTTGAACGCGTAACCAAGGCTTCGGGTCGACAGGTGAGCCGTTTCGTCGGAGCTCAATATATAGTTCTGCCCCAGTTCGGTTAGGAAGTTTCCCAACGGGTTCACCCCGTCTGACAGTGTCGCCAGCATCAATATACAGGTCATTTAGTCCTGTGAGCAGCACGAAATACCCATCGCCGACATTGATAATAACGACGTTATCGTAATTTTTGAAGGGTCCGGAGAATTCTACACGACCCGCATAGGGCGACAGAACTTGTCCCCCGGGTCTGCCCGCATAAGTTTGCCCTTTTTCGCCGCGTCCGTAAGCCTTTATCAGTCGCCCGGATACAGGTTGAAGCATTCCGCCTTTGGCTTCTGCAAAACGTTTTGTTCCCTTTGGTAAAACCAGCTCCGGAGCGGGCTTTAAACCGGGTTTGGTCCGGGGAACGACCTTGGCGGCCTCTTTTTCCAGCTTGGCTATGAGGTCCAGCAAGGTTTTGGATTCTGCGGCTAGGCGATCCGCTTCCGCTGCGGCGATTTTTTTCTCATCTGCAAGTTTGGCCTCTAACTTCGATTTACTGGCTAAACCGGCATTGACGGTTTTCATCTCAGATTTCAGCTTGGCGCGTGTATTCGCGAGATTTGCTTTTTTAAGTTCAAGCTGAGCTTTCGTGACTTCTAAAGCGGTTAGGTTGAGGCCTAAGGCATCCGCTCGTTTTTGGAGTTGGCCAGAGAGATTTGCCATCAAAAGCCCGGCATCGGCAGCGCGTTTCGCCTGTCGCGGCGTAAGCGCGAGTGTAGGAGGCGGAGAGGATTCAAGACGCTGCAGTGCAGCGAGGAGGTCGACATATTCTGCTCTGTCCGCTTCAATTTGCCGTTTCAGAGTTTCCGCCCGTGTCGTCAAATTCTGCGTCTCTTGTTCTAGGCCTGTTAAATCTGTTTCAATAATTTGCGTCTGTCGCGCCGTTTTCGCGAGCGTTTTTTTCAACGATGAAACATCCTTGCGGACTTTATCCCGCTCGCTCTCCAATGCCTTTGCTTTTTCGCGGGCAGCTTGTTCTTTTTTTGTCAAAACCTGAACGTCATTGGAGCTTTGCGCAAAACTGGGGGCAAAGGCAGTCAGACAGGCGATTAAAGCCAATATGGCGAGAGCATTTCGCATGGGAATGACATGCAGGACAACGTCTTTACCGCCCGTTAATCTTAATCGCGATTCCTGCAGACTAATCGCGGTGATAAGGCGTTTTTGCCAAGATAGATAAAGCGCGGTAGATTTGCTCTGCGGCCATAACGCGAACCATTTTATGGGGCCAGGTTTGTGACCCAAAACTCCATTTTGTAATCCGCCCGGGGCGCATATCTTTGATGATTTCTGGGTCGAACCCATCGGCGCCGCCAATCAAAATATAGCATGCACCCACGCCATCGTCGCGCAAGCGGGTAAAATGTTTCGCGATGTCTCTGGAGGTTGGACTTTTTCCGCGTTCATCCAAAATTATGAGTCTGTCCGACGAATTGACAACCGACAAAAGCTTTCGGGTTTCAGCGGACCGGTCATTTTGACCTTTGAGCTCAATTCCCTGTTCTTCGACGGAGAGAAAGCCTGTGCCTCTCGCCAAGCCCTGGGCGCGGGCCATATAGTCATCGACAAGCGTTTTTTCCGGACCATTGCGTAATACGCCGCCCGCCCGCAAGATTAACTTCACGCTTCGGTCGAATCTTTCGGCGCTTCTTGTCTGACGCGTTGCAGATTGTCCGGCAGCGGCACAGACCAAATTTTCTCTAGATTATAGAAGGCGCGCACTTCCGGACGGAACACGTGTAGAATAACGTCACCGGCATCAATCAGAACCCAGTCAGAGGCTTCTTGCCCCTCAATGACGAGGTCTTTGAAGCCGCGCTCTTTCAAGCCGCGGTGCACGTAATCAGCCAAGGCGCTGACATGACGATTTGATCGTCCCGACGCGACAAGGAGATAATCTGCAATGGAGGATTTCCCGCGAATATCGATTTCAATGACGTCCTGAGCTGAGTTCTCATCCAAAACATGTTGGATGAAATCTGAAAGCTCTTTAGATTCCGGACTGTCTTTGACTGTAACTTTAGCAGGGGTTTCTTGATGTGCGGCGGTCAGAAGACTCTCCATAAGGTGTTTGATGTATCATCCGATAACATATGTTGTTCGATTACGCTACTCGCTAACGGGACGCGCGAATAGCGGATGAGCTGCGTTTGTCCAGCGGCAGAGTCAGGTAGGTCCAAGCCGGGGCCGCCGCTTCATGTAGGATGTGGGCTTGGTCCTCGGCAATACGGGCGTGACTATATTGGCGCGCGGCCTGACCCAGCCTGGCCCGAATGGGCGAACCGGGGCGTGCGATAACCGCAATGGGTACCGTTTCAAAAATTTTCTGCCAAGCCCGCCACTTCGGGAGTTGCAACAAATTATCGGCGCCCATGATGAAGATAAACCGCGCGTCACGTTCTCGCGATTTTAGGGTTGTCAGTAGGTCGATTGTGAATTGCGTTTTATACCGCAGCTCTATGTCGGATACGCGCATATTTGGCGGCAGAGGCAAATTTCGGACGGTCTCTGCGCGGCTCTCCCAGCTCGGTTGTTCCGGTTTGAGCGGGTTTTGCGGGCTGACTAGCCACCAAATTTCATCGAGCTGGAGCTGCCGCAGGCCCGCACGCGCGACATGAAGATGCCCACCATGCGCGGGGTTAAACGACCCGCCAAAAAGTCCAATCGACCTCAAGGCCGAACCTGTCCTGTACCGCGGACTTGGTATTTATAGGTCGTGAGATGCTGTGCCCCGACAGGTCCGCGCGCGTGCAGGCGGCCGGTGGCGATGCCAATTTCTGCACCGAAACCAAATTCGCCCCCGTCAGCATATTGCGTTGACGCATTATGAAGAACGATTGCACTGTCTACGCTGTTTAAGAACATTTCGGCGGCGTCAGGACTTTCGGTCAGAATAGCGTCCGTATGACCGCTCCCATATTTTGAAATATGGGTGAGGGCTGCAGTCATACCGTCAACAACTGCAATATTGAGGATAGGGGCAAGATGTTCTGTTGCAAAATCCGCACGGGTTGCCGCCCTTATGCCGGGCAGAAGCTTTTGCGCTTGTGCGTCGCCCCGTAATTCACACCTTCCGTTTAATTTTTTAAAGAGGGCAGGCAGAGCCTCTGGGGCTATTGTCGCGTCCACCAGAACGGTTTCGGTTGATCCGCACACACCGGTTCGTCGGAGTTTTGCATTCTCAATAATATTTACAGCTTGATCGATGTTCGCCTCGGCATGAATATAGCTGTGATTTAAGCCTTCCAAATGCGCAAGGACCGGAACGCGTGCATCCTCTTGAACGCGGGTGACAAGGCCTTTTCCGCCCCTTGGAATGATAATATCGATAGTGCCGTTCAGTCCCCGTAGCATGTCCCCGACCGCTGCGCGGTCCGTGGTTTGAACAAGTGTGATACACCCTTCCGGCAAGCCTTGGGCGCGTAAGCCAGCCTGTAGGGCGGCATGTATGGCTTTGTTTGATCCGACGCTTTCAGATCCACCGCGCAACACACAGGCATTGCCGGATTTCACACACAGCCCGCCTGCATCGGCCGTCACATTGGGCCGACTTTCATATATCATTCCAATGACGCCGATCGGAACCCGGACTTGGCTGAAATGTAATCCATTCGGACGGGTCCAAGTTTTCTCTACAGCGCCAACAGGGTCGGGTAGTTGAGCTATTGCGTCCAAACCATCCGCGATGGCTGCAATGCGAGCAATATCAAGTTTGAGGCGATCCAGCATGGCGGGGCTCAGGCCTTTATTGGCGGCGGCGGTCATGTCTCGGGCGTTCGCCTCAAGAATGGCTCTTTCAGCTTTGCGAATTTCAGACGCCATCGCGTGTAAGGCTGCGTTGCGACTTTCTCCGCCCGCTAATCGTAACTGAGCCGAAGCCGTTTTTGCAGTCCGGCCAAGGGCCAGCATGTCTGTTTCGCGGGTCATATTAAAGCATTACCAAATTATCGCGGTGAATAATCGCCGCGCCGTTATCATATCCGAGTTTGGCGGCAATCTCACCTGATTTTAGACCTTTAATTTGGTCCGCTTCGTGCAAGTCGTAAGCAATTAATCCGCGTGCGATTTCGACGCCATTGGCGAACACCGCGACTGCATCGCCTTTTTCAAATTGTCCTGAGACGCTTGCAACACCCGCTGGCAAGAGGCTGCTGCCATTTTCCAGTGCTTTTGCCGCGCCGCTATCGATGTGCAGGACGCCGCTGGGCTTTAAAGTCCCGCCAATCCATTGTGCGCGCGCTTTGCGCGGGTTGTTTCTGGCTTTGAAACGGGAATGTTTTGCACCATTTCCGAGCGCCGCTAACGCGCCGACAGAACGACCGTCACATATGACCATGTCACACCCGGCCTGCGTCGCGATTTGGGCTGCCGCTAATTTCGTCGCCATTCCGCCGGTCCCGACGCCGGCCGCAGCATTTGGCGCGCCGCCCATGGCCAGAATATCCTGGGTTAAATTTTCGATGATCGGAATGTGTTTGGCTGTGCTATTTTTTCGAGGGTCCGCCGTATAGAGCCCGTCAATATCCGACAGAAGGATCAACACATCCGCGCCAATCATTTGAGCGGTTCGGGCGGCGAGGCGGTCATTGTCGCCATAGCGAATTTCATCAGTCGCGACCGTGTCATTCTCATTAATAATCGGCACAGCGCCCAAGCCAAGCAGCGTATCGAGCGTCGAGCGCGCGTTGAGCCAACGGCGACGGTTTTCTGTATCATTCAGAGTTAAAAGGGCCTGGGCCGTAAGTAAGTTATGCCGCCCCAGCGCATCGTCATAGGCCCGTGTCAGGCTGGATTGCCCGGCGGCGGCGCACGCTTGTTTTTCGGGGAGGGTGAGTGCGCGCCCGCTGAGCTTTAACCGTTGTCGTCCCAAGGCAATCGCGCCCGAACTTACGAGAACGATCCGTTTGTCTTTTAGCTCCGCCAAGTCTGCCGCGAGTGCGGCCAGCCAGTCGTCCCGCAAAGACTGGGTGGCTTTGTCAACCAAAATTGCCGAGCCAATTTTAATAACAATCGTTTGGGCCGTAGAGAACATCAGATTACGGTGACCAGCCTTTGATGTCCTCAATCTCACCACTGGCAATCTGGGCCTGACGTCGTTTTTCTTCGCGTTCGGTCTCTTCGCCGGCCCGGCGGACTTCGACATGCTTGTAAAGTGAGGCGAGAACAGGGGTCAGACCTTGCTGTGCGACAGAACTGATTGGGAATGGCCGCTGGCCGCAGGCAATCTCTAACGCGTCCTGAAGCTCTGTAATGCGATCAGCTGACAGCGAGTCGCATTTTGAGATGGCCACGACTTCCGGTTTGTTTTCGAAGCTCTCATCATAGTCTTCGAGCTCTTTTCGAATCCCCAGATAATCAGCGACCGGATCTTCTGTTGTCCCAGAGACAAGATGCAATATCGCCGCACAACGTTCAGCGTGTCCCAAGAAGCGATGTCCCAGGCCCGCGCCTTCCGCTGCGCCTTCTATTAGGCCCGGTAGGTCGGCAATAACGAAGCGTTCAGCGGTGCCCATGCTGACGACACCCAAATGGGGGTGCAGTGTCGTAAACGGATAATCCGCTGTCTTAGGGGTCGCGGCACTGACCGACGACAGAAAGGTCGATTTACCGGCGTTTGGTAATCCGATGAGGCCAGCATCTGCGATGAGTTTCAGGCGAAGCCATACCCATTTCTCCTCGCCTTCCTC
>CALFWV010000134.1 GCA_937927825.1 uncultured Caulobacterales bacterium
ACATCTATCGCCACATTCATCAAGACCTTTATCTCTTGAATATCTTCAATTTTTGCAAATTTTATCTTCAAACCACAAAATCCAAAATATTTTTCCATTAGTTAGCAATCAGCGAGGCATATTTTCTAAAAACAGGACAAGATTTATGTGTCAATTAAGTCACAATTCCGAAAAATACGCGTAGTCTCAAGGAGTTTATTCTTGAGGCATAGGTCTTAATGGATAGGTTCCCTCATGCCATCGATAAGAGTCGGCACAGCTGACCGCCCGGCATGGGGAAAAACTAAATCTGAAGGATTTCATAAAATGCAAAAATCTGCATATAAAACATGGCTCGCGCTCTCCGCGTCGAGCCTCATGCTGGCGGCTTTGCCAATGCATGCTCACGCCCAAATTTCTGATACAACAGTGGATGCAGCGGAAGATGTCGTTATCACGACAGGTACACGCCGCGCATTACGGTCTGCTGCCGATACCCCTGCCCCGGTCGACGTGATTACAGGCATTGAATTCACGACAAACGCCGCCGATGATGTACAGGACCTCCTGCGGACGGCCGTTCCGTCATATAACGTGAATACACAGCCAATTTCTGACGCGGCATCTATTGTCCGTCCGGCCAACCTTCGCGGTTTGTCACCAGATAACACGCTCGTTCTGGTGAACGGCAAGCGCCGTCATCGCGGTGCGGTCATTGCCTTTCTCGGCGGCGGTATCGCTGACGGGTCGCAAGGTGTGGACGTCTCCTCCATTCCCTCACTGGCCTTGAAACAAGTTGAAGTTCTTCGCGACGGTGCATCGTCACAATATGGTTCTGATGCCATTGCCGGCGTTATCAACTTCGTCTTGAAAGACGATGACACAGGCGGCGTTATCGAAGCTAAATATGGCTCTACCTATGACGGAGATGGCGATAATTACCGTTTAGGCGCCAATGTCGGCTTTGGTTTAGGCGACAACGGTTTTGTAAACGTGACAGCTGAATATGGCGAAACAGACGGCACCGTTCGTTCCGTTGTACGAGATGACGTCCAAGCTCTCATCGCGGCCGGTAACACTGCAGCTGCAGATTTCCTGACCATCAACACATTTACGGATGAAGTTCCACAATATTGGGGTCAACCTGATGTGGAAGGTGACCTGAAGCTTCTCATCAATACGGGTTACGAGTTGAATGAGTCCGCTGAACTTTACGCAGTTGGCACCTATGCCGAGCGCACAACAACGGGCGGTTTCTTCTACCGCAACCCAACAAATCGCGGCGGTGTATATGCCGGACCTTTGGTAGATCCTGAAACAGGCCTGGCGTCTGACGATGATGATGCGGTTGCATCCGTCCGTGTCGGCGACCTGAACGGCGTTGGAAACGGCGAAGAATGTGTTGCCGGTATTCCGCTTACAGGGACAAATGGTTTAATCCCGGATGCAGACATCCTTGCTGATGTTGTTGCCTCCGCAAACTGCTTCTCATTTGTTGAAACAATCCCGGGCGGTTTCGTCCCACGTTTTGGTGGTGACTTGCGCGACTTTGGCATTTCCGGCGGTGTCAGGGGTCTGATTGGGTTGGGCACAGGCCTGACATATGACGTGTCTGCCACACATGGTTCATCCAAAGTAGACTTCTTCATCAACAATACTGTCAACGCCTCTCTCGGCCCGAACACGCCGCGCGATTTCGTGCCGGGTGGTCAAGAGCAGCAAGAAACAACCTTGAATGCTGACTTTGGTTATCTGTACGACATTGGCCTCGCGTCTGACCTCTCCATCGCATTTGGCGCAGAATACCGCAAAGAGACATTTGATCTCTTCGCTGGTGACGCCGCCAGTTTCGAATTAGGTCCGCTCGCGAACCAAGGCTTCTCATCCAGCTCCAACGGTTTTGGCGGATTCCCGAATTCATCATCGAATTCACAGGACTCCATCGGTACTTACGTTGACCTCGAAGCAGACGTCACAGATCAGCTGACCCTGCAGGGCGCCTTGCGTTATGAAAACTTCTCTGACTTCGGAAGCACAGTAGACTATAAATTAGCGGGCTTGTTTAAAGCGACCGATAATGTCTCACTGCGCGGTACTGTTTCAACAGGTTTCCATGCGCCGACAGCCGGGCAAGCGAACATCACAAATGTGACGACGCAAAACGTCAATGGCGTATTGGTCGACCAAGGTACACTGCCCCTGAACACAGCGGCCGGGCAATTGGCGGCTGACTTCATCGCGAGCCAAAACGGCGGACAACGTCCGGAGCTGGGAACAGAAGATGCGTTCAACCTCTCCGCAGGTGTTGCCTTTGATTATGAAGGCCTGACCGTGACAATCGATGCGTTCCAGATTGATGTGGACAACCGCATTGCTTTGGGTGCCAATGTAGACTTCTTAGACGCTCTACAGTTTGCAGGCGCGACGGCTGACAATGTCAGCGACGCACTGACTGAATTGGATGCAAATGGTACAATTAACCGGAGTGACTTCTTGGGCTTAGACCAGTTGTCACAATTCCGCTTCTTCACAAACAGCTTTGATACGCGCTCGCGTGGTGTGGATATTGTGGCGCGTTATCCGTTCAGTCTTGCTGGCGGAAACTCAGCAATCGCTGTTGCCGGTAACTACACCGACACAAAAGTCACCGACCGCGGTGACATCAACCCGATTTCCGACGGTCGCGCACGTGCGCTTGAAGACTTGCTGCCAAATGTGAAAGGCAATGCAACCTTCACCCACAGCCAAGGTATGTTCCGAGGCCTCCTCCGCGCCAATTATTACGGCGGATGGGATGACACAGGTAACGGTGTAGATGACATCGGATCCGAAATCCTAATCGATGCAGAAGTTGCGGCTGAAGTTCGTGAAGGTATCGAGATTGCCATCGGTGCTAATAACCTGTTCGACAACTATCCGGATGAAAACCCGTTTGCCGGTAGTTTGGGGCAACTTTACCCGGAATCTTCACCAACCGGATTTAACGGTGGTCAGTATTACGCGAAAGTCCGCGTGAACTTCTAAATCCGATATCTATCAAATAAGAAAGCCCCGGAGTTTGTCCGGGGCTTTTTTTTATGCAGTTTTACCAAGCGCCCAAATCTATAAGCTTGGCCCTGAATGCGGCAGGTAAATCTCCGCCGCTATCAGCGCTGGTCAAATCCGCTGGTTGATCGCCGTCCTGCAAATATCGCCACCCCTGGAACGCTCGCCGGGGTTTGGGCAAGACGGGGATTAGCTCTGGGTCCATCAATATTGCGCAAGCCCGGTGCCCGTTTTTTGTCGTCTCCTCCAATCCAACAATGCGGTTTCGGCAGAGAATATTCCCCTTAATCACCCAATAGATGGAACCGCCGTCTAATATTTCCTCACGGCGCTTGGGAAACATACGTGTCACATGAACATGATGCGCAGAGAGACCTTGTTGCTGGCGACGCGCCACAACATGTTCCTGCCAGCCTGCCAAAGTTTGAATCGATTCAGACCCAACGGATAATTTTTGTAAATGGACAGTCATCACCGCCCATGTAGGGCGGCAAAAGGCAAATGGCTAGAAGTTGCGCGGAAATGGCTCAACATCAACGATGAAGCTTTCAACGTTTTCGTCAATACGGAAGGTTACCATATCCGTTGTCGACACGTCGGGCGCAAAACCCGCCTTGCGAAGCGCACGACCCGCAAATGATTTTACGCGCCGTTTTGCATCGCTATCGCGCTCATATGACGGGTTTAAACCAAATTTATGCCGTAACGTCGCGTTGGCAATCAGGGCTGCGTTAGGATAAACCGCCCCAAGCCGTATCACAGATAAACATTTGCGTTACCTGCGTGAGGTTATTTTTACAGCCGCGTAAATTCCTGTCAAAATAAGAGCCACCCCGATAACAACGCCCATGAATGCAATGATAGGCCCCCAGGTTCCAAGAAGCGCTTCTGCACCGCGGATCAACGTGCCCCCGGCTGCCCCGAGTAGAAGAAATCCGAGCAGAACAGGAATCCAAAGACCCAATGTGCTTTGTTGCCTTGGTGCAACGCTTGGCGCGTCCGGGCTATGCGTTTGAATATATTTCGCGGCCGAGTCCGTCCTGACCCGAAATGCGTCATCTTGCGCGAGTTCATCAATGACTTTGACCGGTTTTTTATCCGTATTTTCGTTTAGCGGTAAATCACCCTCGATTTCTGCCGGAGCGTCGGTTTCCAGCTCAATCGGACGGGTTGTCCGTGTGTTGAGATCAATGACATTCGCTTGGTTTGACAGTTGAGGCTCAACGTCATCCGTCTCAAGTCCGGACTCTTCAGCCGTAATCAAATTTTCGGGCCACGCCTCATCGCGGTCTTCGAAACGTGTATCGGCGTCTTCGATAAGCGCATCCAAACGGGCCACAATATCCGTTGCGGCGGCGGCAATTGGGGAGGGTCGTTCCTCCTCAGTGATGTCGGACTCAGACAGGTCGTCATCGCCTAAGAGGGAATTCTCCTCGGCCATGTCACTCTCAGCCAAAACAAATGCGTCATCCACCGGGATTTCTTCGGACGCGTCTTCGATTAAATCTGTCAAATCAGCGTCATCAAGGATATCCAATTCGGAAAGTTGCAACGTTCCGGCAATCCCATCCTCACGGCGGCGTGCGGGCGCAACCTTGGCGGCGTAAGGCGCCGTTGCGACAATCCCATTGGCGTCGTCTTTCGTAAAAACGGGTAATCCGTCCTCGGTAGACAAGCCTTTTATCGTCGAATCTTCAAGAGGCGGTATATCTTCTCGCCCGGCAACCAAGTTCTTTTCTGTCCGAAGGAAGAGCGATTTCTCTGCTGTTCGGCGGCGCATCAACGCGTCAACGACATAAGTTTTTCCTGCGATTTCTGACTTACGCCAGATATCCAAACCATTTGCTGCGTCGAGCGGGCGACCATTGTTCAAAGCGCGCAAGGTGTCGCTTTTCAGAAAAGCTTTTGGACCGATATTAAACGCGAAAGAACAAAGCGCATCAAACTGACTCTGCGAAATTGGGGCGTGAACTTCTGAATTAATCATGTCCTCAAAGGGTTCAAGGTCGGCGCGTAAAACCGCTTCCGCCTCGCCTTTATTCATCATAACGGCGTCTTCGGAATACAATCTGTGGCCATAGCCAACAATGCGTTGTCCGGTAATCAATTCACGATCAACAGGACGATAGCCTTCAAACGCCTTGATAAGTTTAAGACCCGTGTCGGAAATTGTATAGTTCTGGCTCATAATCGTCCCAAATCAATACAGTTCGGGCGGAGGCCCGATTGCGTTGAGACAGACATTGCAAATGTCGGACCGTAGTTGTCCTACAGGAGAATAAGAACGGCCGTACCCAAAAAGGCGAAAAACCCCACGATGTCCGTAACCGTTGTCACAAAAACGGAAGAACTGACCGCGGGGTCGGCCCCAGCCCGTTTCAATCCCAGCGGCACGGCGATTCCGGCCAGTCCAGCAAAAAGGTGGTTCACAATCATCGCGATAAAAGCCACGCCCGCGAGTTGCTTATCCCCAAACCAAATATAAGTGATGATCGCCATCACCACCGCAAATATGACCCCAATAATTAATGCGGCCACGCCTTCCCGCCGAACCGCCCGCCAAGCAGACTGCGCCGTCAACTCGCGTTCCGAGAGCGCACGCACAGCCACGGTGAGGGCTTGGGTCCCTGCATTGCCGCCCATACTGGCGACAATCGGCATCAACACTGCCAGCGCTACAATTTCAGTAATCGCATAGTCAAAGCACGCAATCACGAGGCTGGCCAGAACCGCTGTCAGTAAATTTATAAAGAGCCACGGCGCACGTGCGCGGACGGTCTCCATCGCCGTATCAGCAAGACCCGCATCCGAAACCCCCGCTAGGGCCAGAATATCTTCTTTGTTTTCATCTTGGATAATTTCGATGATGTCATCGACGGTCATCATCCCGACCAAACGTCCGGATTCGTTAATCACGGGAGCGGAAATTAGGTTATATTTCTCAAATAAATAAGCGGCTTCTTCTTGGTCACTGTCCTGATCGATTTTGATAATTGTATCGCTCATAATGTCAGACAAACGCGTTTCTCTCTGGGCCCGCATCAATTGGCTCACCGGGACATAGCCTATGGGTTTGAACGCCGTGTCAATAATGTAGACGTTGAAAAATAGCTCGGGCAAGTCTTCGCCGGTGCCGCGCATGTGGTCTATCGCATCACCCGCCGTCCAAAACTCCGGCGCAGCAACAAATTCGCGCTGCATGAGACGACCAATTGTCTCATCGTCAAACGCGAGGCTTTCTTCATAAGCAATCCGGTCCTTGGGCGTAACCGCGTCCAGGACATCCTCGCGCTGCGCATCATTCATTTCTTCCAGAATTTGCGTCGCGTCATCATTGTCCATATCGGACAGCGCATCCGCAATACGGTCCGCATCCAAAAATGGCAAAATATCTTCAACGACGTCATCTTCCAACTCAGCCAAGACATCGCCGGAAATAATATCAGGCACGCGGGCAATGATGTCTTCACGCTGTTCAGATGAAAGCTGCTCCAATTCATCCGAAACATCCGCAGGGTGGAGGCGGGCCAGCGTTTCCGTCAAGGCAGCGTCATCATCCATCGCCAACGCGTCTTGGAGAGCGGTCTCGTCTTCAATCTGGAGGTCAGTTTCACTCATTCTGTTGCCTTGAGGATTCGATGGGCCTTCACCCGCGTAAACTCTGTCTACTCATGCGTAAATCCATTTTACGCGGCCCAGGCGACGGGCTAGGGCAATAAGGTGGACAGCGCAGCGATAGAATGGATAGGAAGCTTGTTTTTGCTCGTGGCCTTGCTGCGCCTGTCCTATATCGACTGGAAAACCTACCGCTTACCGAATGTTTGGACCAAGCCGCTGATTGCGCTCGGTCTTCTTTATAATTTCAATGTAGCGCTGGATCTATACCCGTTTCTGCTGGGTGCCATATTGGGCTATGCTATTTTCTGGAGCATTGAGACGGCCTATCGCCTCGTTCGAAAACGAGACGGGCTGGGCCGCGGTGATGCAAAGCTTCTGGCCGCGGGCGGCGCGTGGTGCGGTGCGTTGGCCCTGCCCTTTATCATCCTCATCGCCAGCAGTGCCGGACTGATTTATATTTTTCTGCAAGGGTCCGACAGACGCGCAAATCTGAAACTTCCCTTTGGACCGTTTCTGGCAGCCGGGATTGCGATGAGTTTTCTGACACTGAAATTTATCTGAAACCCTTATTCGGGCTGGCAGATTTGAACAATTGCGACGGGGTGCAAACGCTCCCACCCCTCATCAGTTGTCGTCACAATGCGCGCACCGGGGTAACGCATTCCGCCGCTCATGACCTCGCCTTCGCCTAATCGCAAAGTCACGGGACTGCCCGCTATATCCTGATATTCCGAGGCCGGAAAAGGCGATTGCGCCGTTAAATTTATAGGGCCTTCAACACTATCATATCGCGCTGTTTTGCTATCCGCATAGAAAATGAATTTGCGTGCCTCATCCGTCGACCACCCAAACAATCCGCATTGCCCGGGAGCAAGCTCTGATGTTGGCAAGCCTGAAACATCCGGGGACGGCGCTGCCGCTGGCGGTGTGCTGGCGCACCCCCCGAGTAAGGCAAATACGCAAAATATGGATATGAGACGCATGGTCATAGCCTAACGCCAAGTCCCTTGCTCTGTCAGCACGAAATTCTGTCCGGAGCGGGAAAAGCCAAACAATGGCAGAACCGCATCCGCCTCCACCCTAACGGTTCGCACATTGATATCTGCGCGGTAAGCGCCATCCGGATTTAATTTCACCAAGGCTGTGATGGTCTGCTGCGCGTCTCGCCCGGAAAGGTCTGCGACTAACGCGCCCTCTTCACAGCGAATTGGGCCATTCATTTCCGGTCCCGTCCAATCTATTTTTCCGCCATTCCTCTGGAGAACATCCGTACGGGCTGTGCCTGTGGCGGACTGACAGGATTGCCCCTCTATCTTGAGTTCAGAAATTTGGACGGTGAGATGTCCTTGCAAACCTTGCAACCGTCCGTCAGTGAAAGGCACGGTCGAAATATCCATTCGAGCCTCCAGATCTTTCACCTCTGCAGGCGAAATTTGCGCAGACACGTAATTTCCACCGGTGCCGGATTGAAGGTTAACGCGGCGAGCCAAAGGCGAAATATCTAAATTTGCGGTCCCTAGGATTGGTAAACCCGACACAGTCCCTTGCCAAATTGTTCCCCGCATCTCAAGCTCTGGCGCAAGCCTTTTCACCTCATCAGGTAAAACCCATCCGGCGGCCCAAGCCATCGGGAAGAAAGCGACCAAGGCCGCTAAGCCGCTCAAGATTGCCGGTAAAGTCCATCGTAACATAAATCTCTAACGCTGTTGCGTCAGATATGAGTCAAGCTTAGACACGGCTCGCCCACTTTGATTCAAATCCTCAATACGGCTTTGGTTCAAACGTTCCTGCGTTAACGGCCGTGCATCCGCAGCGTTGCGAATAATCGTCGGGCGCAAGAAAACCATAAGGTTTGTTTTACTACGGGTCTTACCCTTGGACTGGAAGAGTTTTCCGGCGACCGGTATGTCGCCCAGGATAGGCACTTTTGCGACGGTTATCTGCTCATCATCCTGCACCAATCCGCCAAGGACAATAATCTCGCCATCATTGGCCAAGACGGTTGTGGTGATTTCGCGCTTATTCAAAACAAAATCACCCGCAGCGGAAGTCAGGACACCGGATATAGAGGATACAATTTGTTCAATTTCCAATCGAACAACATCGCCGTCTGAAATTTGCGGCAGAACATCCAGCTGAATGCCAACCTCTTGACGCTCAAAAGTCCGGAATGGATTTAGGTTGTTTCCGCCTAAACTCTCGCCTGTGGTAATCGGAATTTCTTGACCGACGAGGAAGGTCGCCGGGACATTGTCCAAAGTCGTGACAAAAGGCGTCGACAAAATATTGCTGTCTTCATCCGTTTCCAGCGCGTTGATAATCAATCCAAAGAGTGTGTCGTTACTGCTGCCGCCAATACCGAAACTGCCGCCGTCAAGGCCGGCAATGGAGCTGATGGCAGCCGTTTCAAATGAGCTTTGCGTTGTGTCGCTTAGGCCCACATCATCCGCTCCCAAGGCGCCGATGACATTGAGGAGGTTTCCGGCCTGTCTGGAAAAATTGGATGACAACAGCGGAATAGTCGAGCCGTTGATGCCGCCCAGCGCAAATTGCACGCCTAGCTCTTTGGCCGCACTGTCAGAAATTTCTACTATTATCGCCTCGACCAAAACCTGCGGGCGGCGTTGATCCAAACGGCGAATGATTTGTTCCAAATCTGCCTGTACCTCAGCAGAGGCGCTTATGACCAGTGTGTTTGATCCTGTCTCATAGGCAACCGTCGGGGTTGGCTGTCCTTCTATAATATAAGTCGGTAAAAGCGCTTGGATGAGCTCGTTCAACCCCTCCCCATCTGCATAGCGCAAAGGAATGACGGAGATTGCGCCGCGCGGCGCCGTGCTGCCGACATCCATGCTTGCCAAGAGGCGGCGAAGCTCGGCGACTTCGGTTGCCGATCCTTCCAAAATCAAGCTATTGGTAGCCTCCAAGGCGACGACTTTGAATGTGGATTTGGTACCGCCCAATTGCTTCAACGCATCTTGGGCATCCAGGACCGAGAGTTGGGAGAGCTGGACCATTTCCCGAACATTGCCGCCCGTTCCCATAGCATCGACGATTGCTCGGGCTTTGCGCAGGTTTTCAGCAAAATCGGTGACAACGACAATATTCCCATCCGGATTGGCCGAGACTTGCCCTTGGCTATGCATGACAGGCTTAATGAGGCGCGCGGCTTCGGCAGCTTTCCCTTCCGGCACGCGCAAAATGGTCGTCGCGAATTGGCCATTAATCCCATTTCCCGTTTCAGAGAAAGGCGCGTCCTGCGCGGCCCCCTGTAACAAGGTCACCCGATACTCGCCGTTAGCCGCGCGGATAACGGTATAGCCATGCACTCGCAAAACTTCCTTGAAGACGGCGAAAACTTGCGGATCGTTTAGCGGCTTTTCCGAAACGATGTTGACTTTCCCATTGACGCGCGGGTCGATGACAAAGGTCCGTCCTGTGACAATGCCGACATTTTCAATAAAAGCTTTAATGTCGACGTCTTGCATATTGATGATGTGATCATCAGCGGCAAAAACGGGCGAGATTACGCCGCCTGTCATAGTAAAAGCCAAAGCGGCGGTGACGAGTAGTTTTTTGAATGACATGGTCATTGGCCTATTCGGATGGTGACGGGTGCGCCGTCACGAATGACTTCATAATCCTGCGCGGCTCCTGTCGAAACAAGATCGCGGAGTTCTTTAATATTTGTACGATTGGAATTCAGCATCACCGGACCAACGCGGGTCAGAATATCGCCGGACTTCAGATTGAATTTAGACAGGTCAGCACCGGGTCGAGCCTTAATCTGAAAGCCTTGCATACGTGTTGACCTATCGGGCAATATCTCCAAACGGGGGGAGAGTTGGACTTGTGAAAACAGATTTTCAATCTCTTCCCGGGATGGCATTTTCGAACCTGCTCCCGCCGCAGGTGCCGCGCGAACAATTTTGGGGGCATTCTCTTTTTCGCCCAATTTCACCCGTTCAAGAGTGAGTTTCTGCGTATCGCCGTTCACGTCCAAAGTGACGAAGTCTTTCGCAGTTCGTGTGAGCGTGACCCCATCCATGATCTCCTCGCCCAATTTGACAGCTTTATCTTTTCCATCCGGCAATTTGAATGTCGCGTTGCTTTCGGACACAATACCGATGAGCTTCAGGTTCAATGTCGTTTCCGGCGCATCATCCAAGAGCTCCAGTGGCAAGACAACAACCTCGCCAAAAGCAAAAGGGTCCGTTGAAAAATCATAAGCCACCGACACGGTGCCCGGTGAGACAGCCGCGGCAGGCGGAACAATGGGGTCCGGTTCATAAAGGCTCTCGGGTTGGACGACGCCCAGACCAATACGCACAAGCAACCATCCCAATATGGCGACAAGCAACACGCTTGCCACATTTAGCGATATACGGATTGCATTCATGCGGACCCTTCACATCCCAGCCAAATGGCCTCGTTTCGTTAAACCACAGCCTATGGTCGCTGCCAAGACAACAGGTCACAGGTTACGAAGTTTTCAAACTCCAAAAATTCGGTGCATTTACCTGTGAAAATGATAGGTGGAACACAACAACGAATCCTAAATATCGTCATGAAAAGTGTGGTCCGAAATGAATAATGTGATTGATGGCAAACATGTTGCGGCAGAGACCCGCGCAACTGTGGCTGACGCCGTCTCCCAACTGAATATCACGCCAACGCTTGCTGTTGTCCTCGTCGGGGATGATCCGGCGAGCCAAGTTTATGTCCGCAACAAGATAAAGTTCACCAAAGAAGCCGGGATGCGATCTTTGGAGCACCGCCTGCCGGATACCGCAACGCAGGCTGAAGTGGTCGAAATTGTCCGAACTTTGAACGCGGACGAGGAGGTTGACGGGATTTTGGTTCAACTGCCCCTGCCCGGTCACATCGATAGCGATGCCGTTATTGCCGAAATTGACCCCGCGAAAGATGTCGATGGATTGACCGATGTCTCTGCCGGACGGCTTGTCTTGGGACAGCCGGGGCTTCGCCCGTGTACGCCAACCGGGTCGGTGATATTGGCAAAGGCCGCGCTGGGCGATTTGACGGGGAAACACTGCGTTGTATTGGGCCGTTCAATCTTGGTTGGGAAACCGGCGGCCCTGATGTTTTTAGAACAGAATTGTACGGTGAAGATTGCGCATTCGCGGACCGAGAACCTGTCCCTGATTTGCCGCAGCGCAGATATTCTGGTCGCAGCCGTTGGCCGTCCGCAAATGGTACAAGATGACTGGATCAAAGCGGGTGCTTGCGTCATTGATGTGGGTATTAATCGCGTACCCAGCGTTAAACGGCCCGGAAAGTTCAGGCTCGTCGGAGATGTTGACTATAAGCCCGCGCGAGCGGTTGCGGGCGCTATCACACCTGTCCCGGGCGGCGTTGGGCCAATGACGATTGCCTGCCTGCTACGCAATACGGTTTTAGCGGCTTGTGACCGCCGGGGTCTGGATCGGCCTGAAAACTTGAAAATTTAAGGGTTAGCTCCGAGCCGGATGACCGCAAAGCTGCGCTACACTTAAGTCGGGGGCGCGATTGCGATAGCGGAGGTTCCGGCATTTCTCTCGCGCCAACTTGGGCGATAGAATTTGTGAAAGCCGATTTTCGCCTTAAATTCCAACGTTCCCGCCCAATCCGGCTCGATATTCACGGTATGGTAATGCGTCGAATTTTTGGTCAGATCCGGTACAAACCCCGTCAAAGATACTTGCGCGATGTTTTTTGAGCGCTCCCATGCCTTACCCGTCGGGGCCCGGTCCATGGACCCGTCACAGGCGAATGAGAACTGACAAGCAAATGGACGATGCGCCCCTTCATACACCACGGCGCAGATTGAATTCGGATAATGTTTGGATTTCACGCGGTTTTTTACGACATCTGCGACAGCCAGTTGGCCGGAGCGCGATTCAGACCGGGCTTCATAATAGATGGCTTCGGCAAGGCATTTATGCTCTGACGCACGAGTTTCAGCCCAACGGCGATGTTCAACGCGAAGAGACGATAACGACCGAATATCAGCCACATCCCGCAGACGCGGCGATTCAACGCGCGCAACGGCTAGCGTGTCCAAATCAGCCGCCCGAAACTCAGCGGCCGCCTCGGCCCATTGGGCGTTTACCCGCTGAGCCTTGGCCTGAACACCCACGGCAGGAATCACGGCGGACACTGTGCCAATGACGGCCAAGGCGGTGACCCACCCTTTTATATTTTGCTCTTTGCGCATATGGCGCGCTCCCTAGACCAAATCTGTACACGCGCAACGTGTTTTTCAGCAATTTGTTGCAGGTTCGCAGCCTTTTCTGTCAGCCTGTGACCCATTTGCAACGACATCACCCATCTTCGTTAACGCGTGTTTAATAGATTGGAGCGGTAAATAGGGGGGCGCGTGACAGTTTCAAGGGCCACACCTGCTTAGAATGAGACGCTGTTGACGAAGTCGCCGCCTGTGGGGCTTGCAACTCTCAAATTCGCCTTGCGATTGTCCCAATCTAAATCGATCAGGCCGTAATTGACCTCAAATTGCATCGGATGGATGCGATAGGGGCCCGCTTCCATACCTGTTTCTCCACTCCGCGCACGCCAATCGGAGGCCGGTAAATTTAGGGACGAAGCGGTAACTTCATAAAGCGGGTAATCCACGACATCATCGCGGCGATAGATGGAGCCCGCATGACGGTCCCCAGACAATATTACGACGCCCTTCGCGCCGGAGTCATCAATCAGATTATAGAGCTTTTCCCGTTCCGCAGGCATGGTGCGCCACGCTTCCCACCCGTGGCCATCGGCGTGGACTTGGATAGAGGAGACCAGCAACCGCAGCTCCGCAGGCTTTTTAAGCTCGCCCGCCAGCCACTCCCATTGCGCGTCCCCCAGCATGGTACCATGTGCGCCTTCCATGGGCACATAGCGCTCTTTACCCGCCGCACCGCGATCATCAGTGGCTTGCAGTTCGGTCCGGAAATATCGCGTATCCAGCAGGATGATTTGAACCCGCTGTCCGGCTGGTCCAATAATTTTTGACGTATAGACGCCCTCGCGGCGGCGGCGTTCATCATTGACCGGGACATCCCAAGCGTCGAGATAAAGTTGCTCGGCCAGCTCTTTAAACGGATAATAAGCCCCACCGTCATTCGCGCCGTAATCATGATCATCCCATGTCGTCAGCAGCGGCGTCTGCGCGCGAAAATTTGCAAATTCCGGAACCGCCGCAAGGGTGTTATAACTCTCTCGCATTTTCGGCATGGTCGGGTCCGGCCAACGCGGATCAGATTTATAAGTGTCGCCATAAACATTATCCCCGATAAAGAGGAAAAGGTCCGGATCATCCGCCGCTATTGTATTCCAAATTTTCTGATCTCGCGTTTCATTCAAACAGGACCCGAAAGCGATACGAGTCAGCGCTTTAGAGCCGTCCAACTTCGCCGAAGACATCGGAGTGACACCCGTGTCGGACAGCGGCGAAGACGCCGCGGGAACCGTACTACAAGCGGTGAGAAGACAAGCCGAGGCCAAAAGAGGAAGAAAATGTTTCATAGGAGGTCTTTACCTGGTTTTTCTGAAAGTGTCATGTCAGCCTGGAGGTTTTTAAGGCTCTAAATGGATTTCATGCCCAATCAAAAAACGATTATACGTCAAACGCAAAAATGGCTCTCGTCCATTGTCATTGCGCATGAGTTTTGCCCCTTCGCAAAACGCGAATTTGACGCCGGTCGCATTCATTATGCGGTGATTGAAGCCGCGAATTTAAAACGCCAATTAGAAGCGGTGATGCGCCACTGCATCGCCTTGGATTGCGATATGAGCAGAGAAACGTCTCTGCTCATTTTCCCAAATGGATTGTCAGAATTTGAAGTGTATTTGGACCTCCTGCAGCTCGCGAATATCTTGTTAAAGGACCAAGATTATGAGGGCCAATATCAACTCGCGAGTTTTCACCCGCAATATTTGTTCGATGGCGTAGTAAAGACCGACCCGAGCCATTACACAAATCGGTCGCCCTACCCCATGCTACATATATTACGCGAATCCAGTGTTGAAAAAGCTTTGGAGAGTTTTCCCAACCCGGAGAAAATTCCGAGTCGCAACATCGAACTCACGCAGGAACTGGGCCTAAAGAAGATGCAGGCACTATTCGCCGCGTGTTATAAATGACGCCTGGAGAATTTGTTCTTCGAAATTATAGACTTACGCCACACCGACGTCAGAACCGTGCCTATTCCGTGAGATTCGTTTAAAACAGGTCATACATTTTGTATCACGCTCTCACGACATAGGCACCGGGCGCGCTGCGCGCGCGTCGGTGTGAGGCGATACGAAAACCTGCCTGTTAAGCGTTTTTCGCCCGAATTGCCGCCTGCGCCGCCGCCAATTTCGCGATTGGCACGCGGTATGGCGAGCAAGAGACGTAGTCCAGTCCCGTGCGGTGGCAAAAATCTATCGACGCGGGATCGCCGCCATGTTCACCGCAAATTCCGAGTTTGAGGCCTGGCTTCACGGCCTTGCCGCGCTCGGTTGCGATTTGAATTAAATCACCGACGCCGTCTTGATCGAGGGACACGAACGGGTCTTTTTCAACAATGCCCGCGGCGACATAATCCGGCAGGAAACGCCCCGCATCATCGCGTGACAGACCGAACGTCGTTTGGGTCAAATCATTTGTCCCAAAGCTGAAGAACTCGGCAAATGGCGCAATATCGCCAGCGCGCAGCGCTGCGCGCGGCAGCTCTATCATTGTGCCGACGATATAGTCTGACGTCCCGACATCGGCGGCAATCGCGTCAATACGGGCTTTCAACAACTCCAGCTCTTTCGCGGACGACACGAGCGGGATCATGATTTCGGCAATCGGATGGGTGCCCGTTTCATCGGCAACGAGTTTCTGCGCTTCGAAAATCGCGCGGGCCTGCATCTCGTAAATTTCCGGATAGGAAATACCGAGACGACAGCCGCGATGTCCGAGCATGGGATTACTTTCCTGCAGCTCATTCGCCCGGCGCATAAGTTCTGAGGCAGGAACGCCAATCTCTTGCGCAACGGATTCAATGTCTTTTTCTGTATGCGGCAAAAACTCGTGGAGCGGCGGGTCAAGCAAACGGATGGTCGAGGGCAGGCTTTTCCCGTCCTTAGCCATAATTCGGAAAATCGCTGCGAAGTCTTCGCGTTGTACCGGTAGGATTTTAGCGAGGGCGATTTCCCGCCCCTCCTTGTCTTCGGCCAAAATCATTTGGCGGAAATTCGCGAGGCGGTCGGCCTCAAAAAACATGTGCTCCGTCCGGCAAAGGCCAATGCCTTCTGCGCCGAAATCAATGGCGGTTTGAACGTCGAGCGGCGTTTCCGCATTTGTGCGAATGCCAAGTGTCCGCGCCTCATCTGACCACGCCATGACCTTGGCGAAATCACCGGAAAGCTCGGGTTGAATCATATCGACGGAGCCCGCGAATACCTGTCCGGTTGCCCCGTCAACGGTGACGATGTCGCCGGCTTTGACCGTGCGGCCCATGACGCTGAAGCTCTGCGCATCGTAATCAATGCGAATTTCGCCTGCCCCGGATACGCAAGGCGTTCCCATACCGCGCGCCACAACCGCCGCGTGGGACGTCATGCCGCCGCGCGCGGTTACGATGGCTTCGGCGGCGTGCATGCCGTGAATATCTTCGGGCGAGGTTTCAATACGAACGAGGATGACTTTATGCCCGGCCTTTGATTTTCTTTCGGCTTCATCGGAATTAAACACGACCTCGCCAATCGCAGCCCCCGGAGAGGCGGGCAGACCCATGGCGAGAATATCGCGCGGCGCGTCCGGATTAAGCGTTGGATGCAAAAGTTGATCCAGCGCCAGTGGATCAATCCGCGACAAAGCTTCGTCATAAGTGATTTGTTCGGCCTCTGCCATATCGACGGCGATTTTGAGTGCGGCACGGGCAGTGCGTTTCCCGGTTCGGGTTTGCAGCATCCAGAGCTGGCCTTGTTCAACCGTGAATTCAATGTCCTGCATATCGCGGTAATGCGCTTCGAGCGTGACGAACGTCTCGGCAAGCTGGCTGTAAACCTCCGGCAACGCCTCTTCCATTGACGGCGCAGTTTCGCCCATCTCTTCGCGGGCCTTTTTCGTCAGGGTTTGCGGCGTGCGAATACCCGCTACCACATCTTCGCCTTGGGCGTTGATGAGGAATTCACCGTAATAGCTATTTTCGCCCGTTGACGGATCGCGGGTAAAGGCCACGCCCGTCGCGGAGGTTTCGCCCATATTGCCAAACACCATCGCCTGCACATTGACGGCGGTGCCCCAGGCTGCGGGGATATCATTCAATCGGCGATAGACAATCGCGCGGTCATTCATCCAGCTGCCAAAGACAGCATCGACCGCGCCTTGGAGTTGGTCTTGCGGATCTTGCGGAAAATCCCGTCCCAACGCCCGTTTCGTGGCGTCTTTAAATGCAGAAATAACTTTCGCCCAATCATCGGCGGTCATTTCCGTGTCGAGCATATAGCCCTGATCATCTTTGTGATTTTCTAAGATATCTTCATAGGTGTGGTGATGCACGCCCAGCACGACATCGGAATACATGGTAATAAAACGGCGGTAGCTATCGAGGGCAAAACGGCGATCGCCGGAGAGCTCCGCGAGACCTTCAACGGTTTCATCATTCAGACCAAGATTTAGGACCGTATCCATCATGCCGGGCATAGAGGCCCGCGCGCCGGAACGGACAGAAACGAGGAGCGGATTGCTCGCGTCGCCAAATTTTTTACCCGTTAGCTTTTCAATATGCGCAATCCCGCCCGCAATTTGCGCGTCCATATCGTCGGGATAAGTCTCATTATTTTCGTAATAAGATGTGCAAACATTCGTCGTGAGCGTGAAACCCGGCGGGACCGGCAAGCCGAGGCTGGCCATTTCAGCCAAATTCGCGCCCTTGCCGCCGAGCAGGTTCTTCATGGATGTGTCGCCTTCGGCCGTTCCGCCACCGAAGTTATAAACCCACTTGGTCATGACTTACCTCGTCAAATATTTACGCGCCTCCTCCACATCGGAAGACACATTGTAAACTCACATATCTGACGCTGTGGGAACTAACCCTGAACAGCCTCAAAGTCCGCGATTTGACGCGACGTATCACTAATAAGGTTAAGAAGTCGAAGATTGTTCTCTTTGACAGCGGTGTCATCTGCAATAATTTGCGAATGTGTGAAAAATGCATCAATCGGCCGGCGCAGGTTAGCCAAATTGGTGAGGGCCTTTGCATAGTCCTCTTGGCCTACCGCCTCTGAAATTGCAGGCTTGGCCACTTGCAAAGCCTCGAACAAAGCCGCGCCATGTTCATCAGAGGGACGATTCGGAGCGCCCGTTGGCAGGGCACCCTTCTTGGCTTCGGCTTTCAAGATATTCGCCGCACGCTTGTAACCCGCGAGAAGGTTCTCCCCGTCCTCGGTGGAGAGGAACGATTGGAGGGCATTGACGCGGTTGACGATAGCGACGAGGTCGCCCTGCCCCTCCGTCAAGGCTGCGTCGATGATGTCATGGCGAATGCCTTGGTCGCGGAGATAGACTTTTAGGCGGTCTAGGATGAACGAAATCAGATTTTCCTTGAAAATAGATTCTAGCCGCCTCTCTAGCGCAGCATTCAATTTCATATCTCTAAACTCGCGTTCAATGCGGTCTTCGTTGAACTCTGAAACATCCAAATATAGATCGACGATCCGTTGTAAATTTGGGAAGCTCTTGTGGAAGCGATCGGTTGCACCCGGTTCAATACCTT
>CALFWV010000135.1 GCA_937927825.1 uncultured Caulobacterales bacterium
AGCGATTTCCGCCTCGGCGGTTTCGGGCGCGCCGGTAAAAATTGTAAAGCCGGTCACAGTGACAATAATGGCGGAAAGAAGAGAGAAGTTTTTCATGGCAAATCCTATATTTGGTCATGACTTTTCATTCCCTGAGGTAACAGGCAAATCTATTTGTTGTGATGAGGTGGTGAGGGGGCCTCGGTCATTCCTAATGTGTGGAAAGTCGAGACATTGCATTCGCGGTGGATGACAAACAGCAAATTTTGCGTATTCGGCGGGCAAATGGGAGAGTCTGTTTGCAGTGTGATGTTGGCGGGGTTAAGAAAATTTCGATTGTAAAAACCGTATTAGCTTTTCAGCCAAAGTCTGACGTGTTGCAGCTAAAACTGCGGCTTTAGCTTTTCTAGCTTCACTTCTGCGATCTCGCTCCATCTTTATAGGGAAGTCATTCTCGTCACAATTTGGGCAAAGCGCCTCTTCGTAACGAAAGTCTTTCCAGCCTTTTAAGATTGCGTCTTCTCGGACAGCCACGGGCCAGTCTA
Organism: uncultured Caulobacterales bacterium; assembly: GCA_937927825.1. Classification (GTDB taxonomy): domain Bacteria; phylum Pseudomonadota; class Alphaproteobacteria; order Caulobacterales; family Maricaulaceae; genus Litorimonas. The sequence goes on from CALFWV010000135.1 coordinate 525, forward strand.
GACCCATTTCCACCGACTTCTCCAGTGGTAGCTCATCAAGTTCTAAGTGGCAAACGGCACAATTAATGCAGAAGCTATAATCGAACCCGGAAGCCATGCCGATAAGCTGATACTCATCCTTACATTCCGAACTTTCAATCACAACTGCGCAGCCGCCCAGCTTGCTCCTAGCGCTATCGCGGCTCCCACGCCCGCATAGGCTATCGGACGTAACGCATCCCGCTTCCGGGTTTTTGTCTCAACCACACGGTTCGGCGAGAGGTCCACGTCGCCGTCGGCCCAGGCTTGGGCGAGTTTGGCGATGTTGTCTGTGGCTTCGGGTAAGATAGACAGCGTGCGGCGGGTGCGGCCGAGTCCATTTAGGAAATCATTTAGATAGCGCTCCGGCCCGACTTCGCGGCGCACGGCTTTTTCGACCACAGGGCGCGAGGCTTCCCACATATCGAATTCAGGATCGAGACGGCGCGCGACCCCTTCGGCCTGCATCATGGTCTTTTGCAGTAGAATGAGTTGCGGCTGTAATTCCATATCGAAGATTTCCGTAATCTCCAACAGCTGCATCAGCACTTTGGACATGGACACATCTTCGGCGCGTTTCCCAAAAATCGGCTCGCCCACGGCGCGTAGGGCCGAGGCAAATTCTTCGACGCTGTGATTGGGCGGGACATAGCCAATATCGAAATGGACTTGTGCGATTTTATAATAATCGCGCTGGAGGAAGCCGTAAAGCGTATCAATTTCGAAGCGGATTTCTTCTTCGCCGAGGCGGCCTAAAATTCCGAAATCGAGTAGGACCAGCTGCCCGTCTGCATCCATGATGAGATTGCCCTCATGCATATCCGCGTGAAACACGCCATATTCAAAAGTTGAGGCGAGGAAAGACTGAATGGCTTTTGTCGCCAGCGCTTTTTTTTGTGCTTGGGGGAGGTCTAAAATCGCGTCGGATGAGAGCGCCGTCCCGTCAATCCACTCGCTGACCATAACGTCTTTGCCGACAAGGTCCCAATATAGATCCGGTACGCGGAACAGACCCGTATCTTCGGCCACTTCGGCCAGCTCGCTTTGGGCCGCGGCTTCAAGGCGTAAGTCCAGTTCGAGCATGACTGCGCGGCGGGCCTCGGAGACGAAATCCTTTGGGCGTAGACGCCGTAGATTAGGCACCGCGCCATGGGCAAGATTGGCGACCATAGCGATAGTGTCCATATCGCGGGTCATGCGCTGCATGATATTGGGACGGAGAACTTTAACGGCCACAGTCTCGCCCGTATGAAGTACGCCTTTATGGACCTGAGCCACAGAGGCCGCCGCGATTGGGTCTGACAAGCTTGCCAGATGTTTCGACCACGGCGCACCCCATTCGGCGGCAATCATGCTTTCCGCTTTTTCCATGGGGAAGGGCGGGACTTTGTCTTTCAGGACGGACAAGCCACGGGCGAATTCCGGATCAAACATATCTCCGCGCGTTGCGAGGATTTGGCCAAATTTAATATAGGCTGGGCCGAGGTCTTGCAGCGCGCGCGCAAAGCGTTCGCCGGCATTGCCTTTGCGATTTCCAATAGAGAAGATACGGCTGATTGCGCCGATAAACCGCACTGGCCATGGTACCACGGATACATATTCAGCAGGCACCAAGGCATCATGACGGATTAAAACCCATCCGGTCCGCAGCAAGCGGAAAAATGTCATAAGCGTTTTTAACATGGTCGGCTTATAGGGCGCGGGAGAGCAGGCGCATAGCGGCGATTTCGCATAAGAGGTCGCAGATTTAACACGGCAGCGGTGACAATGACAAAGCCAGAGAAGGATGATAGCGAGACACTTATGAGATATTTCGCACTCGTTTTTGTACTCACACTCCTGATTCCGTTACATGCAAACGCGACAAGTTACCATTGCTGGGATGGTTCTTTGATTTCTGAAAGCGCTGCTTGTAAGCCTGAACCTCCACGCTCAAAAGATATTGTGATTTTTGGAATTACAGAAATCCCTGTGACGGGTTATCTTGTACATCAAGACACCTTAATCCAGATAGCCTACGACGTGATAGATCAGCATGGGAATGTCACTGTCAGTTTCATGTCGCATGATAAACGCGATGCGGAAATTTCGCTCAAGCTCACTCAATTCTCATCAGAAATGGATGTAATGCAAAATGAGCAATTTATCGGTAAACTAGACACGACTGGATTTTACCAATTCACGAAGGAAGATGGTTCGCGGTTAGCTTTCGAAGAATGTATGATAAATTCAATTCTGGCTAAGGCGAAGGCTAACCCTTACTCAGATTTTGAGATACTCAGTTCATGCGAAATCTATGACTAAATTGCCGCATCTCCGTCATTGGGTCTTGCGTGTCAGCCCCTACTAGATGTAGTGCTGTGAGCAGGGGAAAGCGGCATATGTCGCGTTTTGGGGTGTGCTCGAGACGCTAAATATAGCCTTTTCAAGGTTTTGGCAGACAGCAGAGGCGGATTTTATCCGCCCCATAAAGAGAATCACGGAGTGTCACATGGGCAATATTGGAAATTTTGAGAAAACGACATCAGGTCTTCTGCTGCCATCGACATCTTATAAACCTTTCCGCTATCCTTGGGCGTTTGATTTTTGGCAAAAGCAACAGCAAGTTCACTGGATGCCGGAGGAAGTGCCGCTCGGTGAAGATCTGAAAGATTGGTCTATCAACTTAACTGAGGTCGAGAAAAACCTGCTGACGCAAATCTTCCGTTTCTTCACCCAGTCCGATGTCGAGGTCGGCGCGAATTATATGGAAAACTACATGCCGCTGTTTAAGCCAGTGGAAGTGCGCATGATGCTGGCCTCTTTCTCCAATATGGAAACAATCCATATTGCGGCTTATGCGCTGCTGCTGGAAACCATCGGTATGCCGGACAGCGAATTTTCAGCCTTTATGGAATATGAGGAGATGGCGGCAAAACATGACTATCTCGGAAAATTTGGTGTGGAGACGGAAAAAGATATCCTGACATCTATGGCGGTATTTGGTGGCTTTACCGAAGGGTTGCAGCTCTTTGCGTCATTCGCAATGCTTATGAATTTCCCGCGCCTGAACAAGATGAAGGGCATGGGCCAAATCGTGACATGGTCCATTCGAGACGAGAGTTTGCATTGCGAAGGCATGATTAAATTGTTCCATACATTCGCAGCCGAAACCGGAGCATTAACCAAGGACGTCGCGGACGACATCATTGATTGCTGCCAAACAGTCGTGAAGCTGGAAGATAAATTTATCGATCTCGCCTTTGAAATGGGCCCGGTTGAGGGCATGACGTCTGAAGACATTAAACAATATATTCGTTACATCGCGGACTGGCGGTTGGGTCAACTTGGTCTACCAAAGGTCTATGGTATTGAAGCGCATCCGCTGCCTTGGCTGACTGAAATTACAAATGGTGTCGAACATGCTAACTTTTTTGAGGCACGAGCGACGGAGTATGCCAAAGGTGCAACCGTTGGCTCTTGGCATGGCGAAGAGGGTGTTTGGGACAAATTTGCTGAATTCCGCAAGAGCAGCGCGCTAACGTCTGCTGAGTAAAACATCTCGCGTTCATCGTTGGCGCAAAATATATACCGCTAAATTATATCAAGACCTCGTTCAGACGAGGTCTTTTTTATGGGCTAACGCGTATACCTAATGTACCAAAACAAAATATTTTAGCGCGTAAAGTTCAAAGCCATGTCACTTCTGCCATTCGAAACTCGAAATTATGATTTCCAAAGCATCTATAATTTTCGTGATTTTGGCGGATATACGGGGCTGAATGGTCGTCCTGTGAAGTCTGGTCGTTTATTTCGATCTGCACATTTAGCGGATTTGAGCGAGGCGGACCTCGGCGCAATAGGGGGGCTGGGTATAAATCTTGTCGTTGATTTGCGATACGCGCCGGAGCGGTCAAAACAGCCCTCACGTTTTCCGCATCCTACGCCCCACGTTCATGAGTATCCGGACGCTTCGCAAGCCAAAGCCGCAAAAGTCGCCCCACATGAAGCATTCCTAGAACATGAACTTCATACGGCCGAGGACGCACATGGTTATATGATGCGGTCCTACACTGCGCGCCCGCATGACACCGGCTTCCAAAATATTTTCGCTGACACATTGCGGTTCATGGCGAATTCCGAAACGGAAGACGGGGCAGGTGTCCTTGTCCATTGTGCAGCGGGCAAAGATCGTACGGGTACGCTATGCGCGCTTATCCAAGCCGTTTTAGGGGTTTCGCGCGAGGATATAATGGCTGATTATATGATGACTTTGGATGCAGTGAACATTGATAAGATTATTGGACCTGCGGCCGAGATGTTTTCAAAACGATATGGCCGCCAAATAGACGCTGAGGCAATTTGGCCAATGTTTGGTGTCGTTCCCGAATTTCTGGACGCGGCGCTGGACGGAATGCTCGACGCTTCTGGCGGTGTCGATACTTATATCACTGATAAAATTGGCCTGAGCGAAGCCGATATTACCCGATTACGCAGTCGCTATCTGGAAGATTAGGACTTAAGATTACGTGGTGGAGCAGCTTACGTTTGCATACCCTGTTGCTGTACAGTCGACGAGGCTCCCGTTTCCATCTTGAAAATCAACGGCGTCGGATCGCCGTGGTTTTAAAAGAAATGTCTCCTCCAGCTTTATTGTTGAATCTAAGTAGCGAAGTTTCAAAGGCGTATAATTATAGCGCACGCGGGTCACGACAACGCCGGATTCAGAATTTAGTAATTTAGTATCCAATTTGGACGCATCATACTGCGTAAAACCACCAACGCTGTTGTTTAAACGAATGCGTCCGCGAGATTCTGGCGGCTGACCCTCTGCAGGAAGGATAAAGCTCTCCATATCCATCGAAATTTGACTGGCGTTTTCAACACCCATTACGCGGATGGCGGCTGAAAGAACTTCTTCAATGTCGGCGTCTTTTAATGCGGGTTGTTGTGTAGATAAATCTCCAGCCACATTTGTGCCATGCGAAATTCTCCGATCAACGCTGATGGCAGAGGCGATTTCAGCTAATCCAAAATACATCCCAATCATAATCGGTGCGATGATTGCGAATTCAATGGCGGCAATGCCGCGTTCGTCATCGCGGTAGCGCCGGGATAAGCGACGCGGGGACAGGCTAACAGCTGCGAGATACACAGATGATTTGAGAGTTGATTTCAAAGTGTGCAGTTTCATTATGGCGTTCCTGCTGTAATTTGAGTTTGTGTATCAGAGTCACATGAGCCGTTGGCTGGGAAAGGTTCGTTCCGAAATGCTGTCGTGGCAACCATAGTGCGAGCCCCGGAGCCTGCCGGGCTTTCCAAACGAGTCAGGATGGGCGGAAGAGCCAACCGATAGTGCAGAACAGATCGGATGACCATTGTGTCACCCCCTTGATTTGCGTTGTAAACGCCATTGGCCGTTTGCGGTGTGGAATCGCTCCCACTCTTTGAATTATCTACAGGTTGAACGGGCGGTATATTTGGCAGAACGATTGTTTTGAAACTATCACCCTCGACGACGTCAATGCGGACGTTTTTCCAACAATTACCCATGCCGCTCATATTTTCGCAAACAAGCGCTTTGAATTCATCCGCCCCGCCACAAGCTTGGAAATTACCGACGCGAATAATGCGTCCGGCCTCTGCTGTGGCATGCACCAATGCGGAGTTTACGAAGAAGACCATCGCCAATTCCATAATGCCAAAAAGAAGAGCAAAGAACGGTAGCGCAACAAATGCAAACTCGACAGCAGTCGCGCCGTCTTCGTCTTTACGAAATCGTTTGGCTAAGCGTAAGGCGTGCCGCTCAGCTCGCCGCATTATATGGTCTGAAAAAATCATCACTTATCCCACTCCGTCATGTAACCTGCCCGCTGAGTGACGCCCAGTGGCGTAAGCGGACCTGTCGACAGTTTGAGACAGAACTTAGAAAAGGGACGTTAATAAAGGTCCAAGAAATCAGGTTAAGGACCGATTAATTGCTTTCTGCGCGACTTAATTTGGGCGACGCGCCGGTTGTTGCCCCGCGAATCCATTGCCTGCTGATGGCGCGCTGCCGGCAGGGTTGCCCTGTCTTGCTGATGTGGATGAGGTTGCGTTAAATGCCGGAAAAGAGGTAAGGGTTTGTTCACTGGATGTGTTTTCGGAAATGAATTCTACAGTGTCCCCTAAAACTGGAGACGGCCCGCAGAACGGTATGCAAGAGTATGTCTCACGCTGTTTCCCATTATAAAGTCTAACCCCTTGATTGGATAAAGTGTTCACAACCTGCAAGTCGGCATTTATCATTGTATTGCCTTGCGCGTCCAAAATTATGAGATTCGTTTCACCAAACCCGCGTCCAACTACAAAAATTAGATCACTTGATTGAACTGTGACATCTGCAATTTTTGGGTTGCCAATTATAATGGATGCGGCTGCCCCTGGAAGACGAACGACTTCTGTCTTGTTAAGCTCGACTGTATAGCTTTGCATATTGCCTGCATGTGCGGGCGTGGCGACGCCGACCGCTAACATGCCTAGGCCAATGAAAAGGGGCAAAGATTTAAAAATACGCATGGTCGCAAGCTCCGCAAGGGATGATTTAGATTTGTATTTAGAACAATGTGGTGAATGAAGCGTTTACATTTTGGTTCTACAAAAGTCATTCAACAGCGTCGAATATATAATGGCTTCACATATTTTCACACATATGGGGTCAGGTCTCTTGTTTAAGCCGACTTTGGTATAATGCGGTGTGGTCTCCTCGTATGCGGGGATATTGAGAGCTTTAAACTTTACCTTTATTTTACCGTGTCTCTCAACCGACGGGTAATGCCTCTTCCCTATACCCAGTTTTATCAGGGATGTCCCTGAACGAGGGATTATCCTCTCTGAGTAAACTAACGCATACGTGGGAGTAATGTTATGCAAAATCTTTTTACACGCTTTATCGAAGATGAGTCCGGTGCAACAGCTATTGAATATGGTCTGATCGCCGCTCTTATCGCTGTTGGCATGATTGCAGGCGCTAGTGCTGTTGGCCAAAAGGTCGACGCTAAGTTCGTCGAAATCGGAACAAAAATCGATGGCGCGCCATAATAACTAGCTGATAAAGCAAGTTTATAAAAACTGCGGCCACTCAACGAGTGGCCGCATCTCATCAGTATGGAATATATTAGGTGACATATTCTGTGTTCATTAAATATATTTCATACTGATGACTTCAAAATTGTGAGGATCTTGAATGACAAAGAATACAATCTTTGCGGAATACCTCGAGAATGACTCAGGCGCGACAGCTATTGAATACGCTTTGCTGGCGGCTCTTATTGCGGTTGGTATAATCGCAGGCGTGACCGTTTTTGCGATGTCTATCAACGATTTATTTGGCGGAGTTGATGGCGATTTGTCGGGAGCATTCGACAATTAAACCAAAGCCGGTTTTCATCGGATAAACCCGATATTAAGCCTCTTGTTATAGGGTCCAAGAAAAACTGCGGATCCGTTTCATGTTACTACCAGCACTACTTCTTTTCGTATTTGCAACGCCACAACTGATGGCAGCGCTGAATGATGCAAATGCGATGAAAATCCCCAACCGCATTCCGTTGATTGTACTTGCGGCATATTTTCTGATGGTTCCGTTCACCTGGGCCGGTCTTCCCATTTTTCTGGAACATCTGACCGTTGGTGTTGTTCTGTTTGCCGTGGGGTTTGCGATGTTTGCTTTCGGCTGGATGGGTGGCGGTGATTCAAAACTTCTCGCCGCTACAGCCTTCTGGTTCACTTGGCCGGATGCCTTTACCTATATGGTATATACCGCGATGTTTGGCGGCGTCTTGACCTTGTTTATTATGATGGGGCGGAGATATATTCCTGTTCGGATCATGACGAGCCAGTGGGCTCATACAATGTTTCGTGATGAGACAAAAATCCCTTATGGTCTTGCACTTGCTGCCGGAGCCATTGCCACATTGCCGCAGAGCCAGATGTTTAGGGCCGCGTTAGGCCTGTAGCCACTTTTAAGTTCATAATCTGGATTTTTATAGGTTGCCTATCAAAACTGGTACTGAGACTGCCAATTTAGGGTGTCTGGGCGGCCGTATTAGGCGGCTAAAATAGTAAAAAACCTAATTTTCCTGCGTTGGCTGCATATTTGAGCCGCCACGTTAACCCTTTCCCAACTCCTCGGTGTCTATCCATTAACCATGCTTTAGTGCGCCTGACTCAAATTTTCAGGCAGCGGCCGATACGGCGAGGGGATATGGAAACCAGAAAGATTATCATTTTAGGTGCTATGTTGGTCATGGGTGCCGGCGTTTTTTACGCCATGCAAAACCTCAACACGCCTGCTCCAGCGCCTGTTCAGACCGTCGCCGTACCTGAGATTCAGATACAAGAGGTCGAATATGTGCCCGTTTTGGCAATTGATGCGGATGTTTCTGCGGGCCAGCGCATCACCGAAAGCATGTTGACCAGCATCAAATGGCCAGCCGAAGCGTTGACTGCCAATCAAATTAATCTGGACGATCAGCCCGACGCAAAAGCGGAGTTCGTGAATTCTCTTGCGCGGCAACCGATGGCACAAGGGGAAACATTATCTCGCTCAAAAATCATCATGGCCGGTGATAGCGGTGTAATGGCGGCGATCCTGAAGCCGGGCATGCGCGCGGTCACGACCCGAATTAGCGTGGATACGGCAGCAGGCGGTTTCATTCAACCGGGTGATCGGGTTGATGTCATCATTCGTGAAAATTTTCCAATTCGTCGTGACAATACATTGGCGGGTCGCCAGAGTACGGCCGAACGATCAAGTTTATACGTGGCGCAAACCCTGTTCGAAAATGTTAAAGTTCTTGCGATTGACCAAACATTTACAACAAGTGCCGAAGCCGGTGCTGCTATTCCGGGGTCAACGGCGACATTCGAATTATCGCAATCTGATGCCGAACTTCTTCAGGAAGCTGAAGGTTATGGCGACCTCTATTTGACGCTCCGAGGTGTGACAGGTTCCGGCTATAAAGGCCGAAGCGCCGCTGTTACAGCCCGGCAAGAGGCCTCGCCTGAGCCGAGTTCGTTGACAATTTACCGGAATGGTGAACCGACTCCCGTTGCCTTGCAACAGAGAAACTAGGACGGACAGACCATGAAAATACTCTCATCCCGTCAAATGCGTAAGACCACGACAGCCGCTATTGCAGTCTTGGGGTCTCTTGGGCTCATCAGTGCGCCGGGCGAGGCTGGAACGCGCTCATACTCAGATATCCAAAACACCTCCTCGCACGTCAAAATTCAGCAACCCGGAAGCGGGGTGAATAATCGTTCAATTGTGTTGCCATTCTCCAAATCGACGGTCATTGAGCTGCCAGAGAATGTCATGGATGTCATCGTCTCTAACCCTGACGTTGTAGAGGCCGTAGTACACACATCCCGTCGGACGATGCTGATTGGTAAAGAAGCCGGTCAAACCAACGTCTATTTTTATAGCCATGATGGGCGTGAGTTGCTCAATGTTGATATCCGTGTTGAACGCGATATTGGCGGCCTCGAAAGCTTGATTGCGAAGAACGCACCGAACAGCAATGTCGAAGTGCAAGTCTTTAATTCTAATATACTTTTAACCGGCGCGGTACCAAACGCCGCTGCCGCAGATACCGTCGAAAAACTGGCTCGCATGTGGTTAGGTGCCGGTGGAGCTCAGGGCGAAATAGTCAATCTGTTGGCGATTGAAGGTAAAGATCAAGTCATGTTGAAAGTTCGTATCGTCGAGATGCAGCGGTCCGTGACAAAGCAAATGGGCTTGGATCTAAGTGCAATTGGTGATCTGGGCGGCAGCACGGTCTCTCTCATCAATCGCGTTGGCCCTAACTTGGCCAGCGGTTTTATCGGGTCAGGCACTTATAATAATACGAGCGGTGGGGACCTAACTTCGCTGAGCGGCGCATTGAGTGCTTTAGAGACAGTTGGTCTGGTCCGTACACTTGCAGAGCCGACTTTGACTGCTATTTCGGGAGAGACTGCTAATTTCTTGGCCGGTGGTGAAATTCCAATTTTCACCGGCGCGACCGTAGATGATTCGGGTCAACTTACGCGCTCATTCGAGTTTAAACCTTTCGGGGTATCGCTGGGCTTTACACCAGTGGTTCTGTCGGAAGGGCTGATTTCTCTATCGATTAGCACTGAAGTCTCAGAGCCGACGACTGAAAATGCGTTCGTGTCTGATGGCGGCGAAAGTGTCTTGGGTATTCGGGTTCGACGCGCCAATACGGTCGTCGAAATGCCGGCGGGAGGCAGTCTTGTCATCGCAGGTTTAATCCGTGAAGAAACACGGTCAACTGTCGACGGAACACCCGGATTAAAAGATGTTCCGGGTCTCGGGGCCCTGTTCCGAGGTCGTGATAGCCAAACAACGCAGACTGAAGTCGTGATTATGGTGACACCTTATCTGGTTGACTCGACGCATCCGGATAAATTGCAAACGCCGAGCGATGGGTATCAACCTGCAAATGATGTCGAGAGCTTGCTCATGGGGCGCCTGAACAAAGTTTATGCTGAAAATGGGCAACCGAAGATTCAAGCGAATTCCCTCTCGGGACCGTTTGGCCATGTGGTTGATTAAGGGAAGGGCGAAAGACTATGAAATATTCTATTCTAACTGCTTGTTTATTGTCAGCCGGTCTAGGTCTGTCGGCTTGCGCAACACCGTCGCAAACATTTGCGCCGTCGCACCTTCGTAATTCGGTCAATGTCGCAGAATCTATTGAGCGTTTAGAGTTGTACACGCGTCCCGACGGTATGGAACTTTCAGCGCGGGATAAGTTGGCAGTGGCTCAATTTTTGGATGGTTACGCGCGTTCCGGTGATGGCAATCTCTATATTAATCGCCCGGCATCTGCGATGTCAGGATTGGGCACGCAACAAGCTGAAGCCGTGATCCGCGGACTAATGGCGCAGGGCGGATTAAATCCGGGCGCAATAAAAACGGGTCAATATGCGTCCAGACCGGGCGCACCTGCTCCTGTCATCGTATCCTATCGTACCCTCCGGGCCATACCACAGGATTGCCGCGAAATGGGGAATTTAACGCGAACATTCTCCAATCAACCCCGCGCCAATTTTGGATGTTTTCAAGCCGCCAACTTGGCTGCGATGGTGACGGATCCACGTCAACTCCTTGAGCCTTACGCAACGGGTCAGCCGAATGCGCAGCGCAGACAAGTTGTTTATGATAAATATATTCAAGGCGAGCCTACCGCGGCTCAGATTAATCCGGACCAACGGATTGAAGCGAGCGAGTAGAGATTAATGCGTAAAAGACCTGAACCGAAGACGACGCTATGACACAAATGACACAGCCGCACCCTAAACCTGTTGCTCCGCAAGGTCACGCGCCTATGCAGCCACGTCCCGTTCCGATGCCCGCCGCGCCTATGCCCCGGCCGGTACGAGCCGGAATGACGCCGCAGCCCCCGGGGCAATATATGCCGCAGCCTATGCCTCATGCCGCTCGTCCCCAGGTCGCCCCTCAACAGGCCATGCCGATGGCTCCAATGCCTGCTCAACACATGCCGCAGCCGATGACTGGCCAACCGGGTATGGCGCCGGGTCAGTCTGTAAACCCAGGGCACCATCCGGGCGGTGCCGCGGCACCCGCACCGGCCATGAATACGCGTTATGCTCCGCTGCCAGAGAACACTCGTGACGAGGGAGAAAAACCTCTCCCGTCAATTTCCGTACATGCATTTTGTGATCGTCAAGAAACCGCGCATTGTATTAATGAGACAACTCGCGACTGGCGTATGAAACGTACGAATGTGAAAATTTATATGGGTGGGCTTCCGGCTGCCATCGAGTATTATCACAAAGAAAACACACCTTCGCTTATCATTATTGAAAGCGGAATGCGGGGTGATGAATTATTTAATCAACTTGAGCAGTTGGCGAGCGTCTGTGACGAGGGTACCAAAGTTGTCATGATTGGCGCGGCCAATGACATTCGTCTGTATCGTCAGCTGATTGATAAGGGCGTATCCGATTATTTAGTGCCGCCATTGCATCCACTTCACGTCATTCGTTCATTGGGGGAGCTTTACACAGATCCAGAGCAGCCATTCATTGGCCGCGTAGCTGCATTCTTTGGTGCTAAAGGCGGCGTTGGATCGTCAGCTCTTGCACATAATACGGCCTGGATCCTGTCAGAGGGTTTGGGTCAAGAGACGGCACTTATCGATCTGGATGCCAGCTGGGGTACGACGGGTTTGGACTTTTCATATGACAATATGTCCGGCTTGGAAGAGGCTTTGGGCGAGCCAGATCGTTTGGATGAAACATTGATGGACCGCATCATGATTCGCCATACGCAGAAGCTGTCAATCTTACCGACCTCCGGGTCATTGAACACGAAGCCGATAATGGAATCCGCGAGTTATGAGGCTGTCGTAAATGCTGTGCGCGGAATTTCGCCACTCTCTATTCTCGACATGCCGCATTATTGGGCCGATTGGACCACAAATGTTTTGACATCAGTTGATGATGTCGTCGTGACAGCCACTCCTGATTTGGCTGGGATGCGTAATGCTAAAAATTTGATCGATTTTTTGAAGACGCAACGCCCAAATGATCCGGAACCAATCTTAGTCCTGAACTGCGTTGGCATGTCGCCGAAGACTGAAATCACCGTCAAAGACTTTGGCGCGATGGTGGGGCAAGACCCGCATGTCGTCATTGGTTGGGATCCAGATAGCCATTTTGAAGCGACGAATGAAGGCAAGATGTTGGCTGACGTAAAAGGTGCAGCGTCCACTGTTCAAGGTTTAGAATTTCTGGCCAAACGCCTACGCACCGGCACGTTTGATGCGCGTGGCAAAGGCGATATTGCGCCAACAAAAAAAGGGTTATTGGCCATTGGTGGCGGCAAAGCCGAAAACCCCAATAAAGAAAGTAAATCTATGTTTTCCTTCTTGAAGAAGGACAAGGGATAGATGTTCGGAAAACGCGCAGAAGCAACGGCACTAAAAGCGCAAGCGGCCCCGGTCGCGTCCAAAAAAGAGGAAGAGAAATCTTCTCTGGATGCGCCATTGCACAATACATCGGCTCCTGCACGTCGATCTGACGAGCCGAGCGAAGAATATTATGAAACGAAGGCGACGATATTTAACGCCTTGTTCGAGACAATTGACGTGTCCGCTCTCGCAGGCATGAATGCTGAAAAAGCGCGCGAAGAAATTCGTACAATTGTTGATGAAATTATCGCTATTCGCAACGTCCGACTTTCTGTCAATGAACAAAACCAGCTCATCACTGAAATCTGTGACGACATATTAGGTTATGGTCCCTTAGAGCCGCTTTTGGCACGTGACGACATTGCCGATATCATGGTCAATGGCGCAAAGCATGTGTTCATCGAAACCAATGGTAAGATGATTAAGACAAATATTAGGTTCCGGGATAACACCCAGCTGATGAATATCTGTCAACGCATTGTGAGCCAGGTTGGCCGTCGTGTGGACGAAGCGTCACCCATTTGTGATGCGCGTCTTTTGGATGGATCGCGGGTTAACGTCATCGCTCCGCCGCTCTCAATTGATGGTCCTGCGCTCACAATTCGGAAATTTAAAAAAGATAAGCTGCGCCTAGCCGATTTGGTCAACTTTCAGTCAATTTCGCCCGCTGGCGCAAAAGTGCTTCAAATCATCGGGGCTTGCCAGTGTAATATCGTGATTTCCGGCGGTACCGGTTCCGGTAAGACGACTTTATTGAACGCATTAACCGGATTTATCCATCCGGATGAACGTATTATCACCTGCGAAGATGCGGCCGAATTGCAACTGCAACAGCCGCATGTTGTGCGGCTTGAAACCCGGCCTCCAAACTTGGAAGGCAAAGGTAAGATTACCATGGCAGATCTCGTGAAGAACTGTCTTCGGATGCGCCCTGAACGCATTATTGTGGGTGAGGTGCGTGGACCGGAAGCGTTTGATTTATTGCAAGCGATGAACACGGGTCATGACGGGTCAATGGGAACGCTCCATGCCAACTCACCTCGTGAAGCGCTCTCGCGTTTAGAATCCATGATTACGATGGGCGGCTTCTCATTACCTGCGAAAACAATCCGCGAAATGATTGTTGGGTCGGTTGATGTTATTGTTCAGGCTGCCCGCCTGCGTGACGGATCCCGGAGAATTACGAAAATTACAGAAGTTATTGGTATGGAAGGTGACGTTATCGTCACGCAAGATTTAATTGTCTATGAAATGGACGGCGAAGATGCGGATGGAAACATCATCGGTGAGCATAAATCGACAGGTATTGCGCGTCCGGCATTCTGGGATCGCGCACGTTACTTTAATCTAGAGAAAGATCTGGCCGAAGCGCTGGATGCTGCAGGTTCCTAAGTGGAACAGCAAACCATTCTCGCTTTCTGCGCGACGGGGCTCGTCGTTTGTGTGGGTATGTTGTTTTGGGGTGATAAATCCTCCAGCGAGACCAAACGCGTCCGTGAACTAGCAGGCAAGAAATCACTTGGCTCTAACTTCAAAAATAGACTGAAAATCGAAGACGCCGGAAGCACCGGAAGCACCGGAAGCCGCCGTAAACAAATTGAAGAAACGCTAGGCAAAATTGAAGAGCGTCAAAAATCAAAGAAGAAAAAAGCAAAGACAATTGAATCTCGTCTCTTGCAAGCCGATTGGTCCATGACGCCGCAAACTTTCATGATTGGCTCACTCATTCTTGCGGTAATATTTGGAATTCTGCCGTTTGTTTTAGGTCTACCGCCACTCGCTTGTGTTGCCTTGGCTTTCGTGATGGGTTTCGGGTTTCCTCGGTTCATTCTCAATGGCGCAATTGACCGTCGACAGAAAAAATTTACAGCTAGTTTTGCTGACGCGATGGATATTATCGTTCGGGGTGTGCGGACAGGTCTGCCACTTGGCGATTGTCTCAAAATTATTGCTCATGAAAGCCCGGATCCGTTAGGCGCTGAATTTCGGCGGGTTGTGGAAGGTGAAAGCTTGGGGATTCCAATCGAAGTTTGTTTGGAGCAGATGTATGAGCGCATTCCCATTTCCGAAGTCAATTTCTTCGCGACCGTTTTGAATATCCAAAAGACAACGGGTGGTAACCTTGGCGAAGCCTTAGCCAACCTTTCAAACGTGTTGCGGGGTCGAAAAATTCTACGTGAGAAAATCAAAGCTCTTTCAGCGGAAGCCAAAGTGTCTTCTATTATCATTGGGTCATTGCCGGTTATTGTTATGTTACTCGTCACAATTGCGAGCCCAGATTACATGAATGATCTCTACACGACACCCACCGGTCAGAGAAACATGATGATCGGCGCAGTTATGATGGTCATGGGCACGCTAATGATGCGCAAAATGATTAACTTTAAGTTTTAGGGAGGCAGGAGTTTAAGCTATGAGTCCAGAATCTGCCGCTCTTTTCCAAAATGCAGGGTCTATCCTGATTGCGCTGCTGACTATGGCGACATTTTGGATTGTCGTGGTTCCAATGTTGGAAGGCGATAAGAAGAAAAAACGTATGGAGTCCGTCGCGTCGGCACGAGATACAATGCGTAAAAATCGGCTCGACACGCTTCAAAACCAAGCCCGTTTGAGAGCGGACGGAAAAGGCGTTGCGAAGAATTTGGTTGACCGTTTCAGCTTGGAGAGGCTTCTCGAAGCGTCCGATCTGAAAGATAAAATGGCACAGGCGGGCCTTCGGGGGCAAAAACCTGTTTATCTTTTCTACATGTCGCGTTTAGTGCTTCCAATCGGTCTCGGATTGGCAGGCATTATTCTATTGATGATTCTCAATTTGCCGGGCTGGGATTTTACTCAACGTTTGGCGGGCACGGTTGCGCTCGTCGTGGTTGGATATTATCTTCCTGCGCTTTACATCAGGAACGTTGGGAATAAACGTTTAGCCTCTATCATTCCCACATTTCCAGATGCTTTGGATTTGCTACTCATTTGTGTTGAGTCGGGGATGTCTGTGGAACTTGCCTTCGCTAAAGTCGCCGAAGAAATGGGCGATTCTTCCGTTGAACTCGCTGAAGAATTCTCATTGACGACCGCCGAACTTTCTTACCTGACGTCTCGTCGAATGGCGTATGAGAACTTAGCTCGTCGTAACAATCATCCCGGCATCCGCGCTGTTGCGACGGCGCTCGTCCAAGCTGAACGCTACGGTACGCCTCTGGGCGACACTCTACGGACGATGGCAAATGAAAATCGTCAAATACGTGTGATGCAAGCCGAGAAAAAAGCGGCGTCATTGCCTGCAAAATTGACGGTTCCAATGATTCTGTTTTTCTTACCGGTTCTATTTATCGTAATTCTGACACCAGCCGCCCTGCGCATTGGCCAAGCATTTTAAATCTGTTCGGCTGTCGTCGAACCCCCACCAAAACACCAAAAAGCCGCCTCAGATTTGAGGCGGCTTTTTTCTCATTTTTGGAAAAGAGTTTTGGCTTTGCCGGCTCTTTAACGGCGACGACGATTCGGTGCCCGGCGCTCAGAGGGTGTCGGCGCGCCGGCGATTGGCGGGTATCCTTGCGGTGTTAAAGCGGGTTGTGTTGTTCGCGGCGCAGGCTGGGTCGGTTGTTGCGTGAATGTTGATTGAGGTCGCGTTTGGGGCGCTATCGCGCGTTGGCCCGATTGCCTGGCGGCCATGGCTCGTGCGGCTTCTGATGCGCTGGAGAATTGCTGCCCATCTGCGGGGCCAGTGTACATCCGAGCTTGAGGTAGGTTTTGTCCTGCACGAGGCGGCTGGCTCTGCGATGTCAGTGCAGCTGTTCGCGGTGTCGGCGCGGGTGTGTGGGCTGGGCGAGCCTTAGGGAAGCTGGTTGGCCGCCGTGTCATACCGGATAATTTTTGTGCCTCGGCTGTTTTTCCTTGAAGTTGAAGGACCAAGATTAAATTTTGTCTCACATTATCCGATGCGTTTGGCATAGAGGATGCTCGTCTGAGCCAGCCTTCAGCTGTCGCGGGGTCGCCGGACAAAGCATGGCTGAGGCCGATGTTAGCCATTACATTTGGGTCGTTCGGCGTGATGCGAAGGGCGCGATCATAATGTTGACGGGCCTCGGCATAGCGTTCTTGTTGATCCAGTGCTGCGCCTTTCAATGACCATAGCCGGCCATAGCTGGGCGTCGTAGATATGCCCTCGTTTAAAATTGGGATAGCGTCCAGAGAGCGTTCGCTGGCAATTAAGGCGGCAGCAAATTCCGCCATTAAATAAGGATCACGAGGGTAAAGAGCGCGCGTTGTCTGCGTGATTTCAACAGCGCGCCCTGGATTGCCAAGTTTTCTAACGGCGGCGGATAATTTTAGTGCGGCTTCGAGATCAGCCGGGTTGAGATTATATTCATTCGACCAGAACGCGGCCTGGGCGAATAATTCTTGCGTTTCGATTGCATCTCGCATTTGCCGCGTGGCCGGCATGTAACGATCCGTTGCGAGATCCGTTTTAATTTGCGTTTCTTGCGCATTCATTGGCGGCGCGACAGAACAGCCTGCTGTGAGCAGGGCTGTGCCAGCGATTAACACAGACAATAAATGAGGGCGATGAGTCATGGTCTGAGCGGCCTTTCAACAGATGCACCCACAGGGAAAGCGGTATAGTCGCTATTTGCGGATTTCGTTAACAAATCTGAACGAAGAGGGTTAACGCCGCGTTTACAAACCCTTAGGGATTCACTCCCGAAGTCGTATTTTCGCAGGAACCTTCATGACTCATACCACGCCGCAACCTTTTATCCGTCGTCAGGACCTTCCGAGCGAAGTTGTGCCTGTTTTAATCGATGTTGTGACGCCCGGTTCTTGGACGCGTTACGCGTCTTCTTTGACTCAAGCGCAGCAGGTTTTTGCGGGGGAACGTAAATTTACCGGCGAAGGAGGGCAGCGTTTACGCCTGCCCGAAGCGGATGGCCGCGTGAAGCGCGTTTTGATGGGCTTGGGAGATGACGCGACCGTTGCAGAAATGCGTCTTGGCAGTCTCAGCGCCGCCCTGCCGACCGGCTATTACAGTTTTGGACAGATGCCTGCGCAGGTGAGCCCGCGTTTGGCCGCGATTGGTTGGGGCTTGGGCACCTATCGTTTTGACCGTTACCTGTCTGAAAAATCAGATCCTGCGGTCTTGGTTCTAGATGATGCGGCCACTGAGACAGAAATTATGTCAAGTGTGGCGGCGACAGCATTGTGCCGCGATCTGATAAACACACCCGCCAGCGATATGGGGCCTGTGGCGTTAGAGCAGGCCGCGCGAGAGCTTGCCAAGCAATATGACGCGAACGTGTCGGCGGTTGTTGGTGAAGACTTGCTGGAGCAAAATTATCCGATGATACATGCTGTGGGCCGCGCCGCTCACGAAGCGCCGCGTCTCGTTGAAATTGAATGGGGCGATCCGTCTCATCCGCGTCTTGCCGTTATAGGGAAAGGCATCACATTCGATACGGGCGGGGTGAATATGAAATCCGCGTCCGGAGCACGTATCATGAAAAAAGATATGGGCGGGGCCGCTCATGCTTTGGCCCTGTCCCATATGATTATGGCGAATAAATTGCCGATACGCTTACACTGTCTCTTGGCAATTGCGGAAAACGCGGTTTCTTCAAACGCTTATCGTCCGGGAGATATTTTAGATTCGCGTATTGGCCTGACCGTCGAGATTGATAATACAGACGCAGAAGGGCGCCTTGTTCTTGGCGATGCGTTGACAAAGGCCACGGAAGACAGCCCTGCCTTCATGATTGATTTTGCGACCCTCACGGGGGCGGCTCGCGTTGCTTTGGGGCCGCATTTGCCGCCTATGTTCTGTAACCGATCCGCGCCTATTGAGGCTGTCTCCTCACACGGAATGGCTCAGTTGGATCCGGTGTGGAACTTGCCGCTTTGGCAGCCTTATAATTCAATGCTTAATTCTCCAATCGCATCATTGAAAAATTCGGGAGGAGGCTTTGCCGGATCTGTGACCGCTGCATTGTTCCTTGAGCGCTTTGTGAAAAACACACCGTGGATGCACTTCGATACCTATGGGTGGAACCCAACTGCGCGCCCGGCTCATCCAAAGGGCGGGGATATGTACGGGGTTCGGGCGGTCTATGCTTGGTTAAAATCGGGCGGCTTGAATACGCGTTTCACGGAGTAGGATATACATCACGCCTGCACTCATCGAGGCCAAAAGAACTGATGCTTTTATCAAAGCAAACTGAGAGATGTCAGGTGTAAAATATACAATGATCTGGGCGGCCGGCCAAATGCTGACATAAAGCATGGGCGCCAAGCGGGGGCATTTATTCAAAATATGTGGCGCAGTATGGAGGAAGCCAACGCAAAGTGTAAGCCAAACGAAAACACCTAAGACTTCTAATAAAGATGACCACGGTAACCCAAGGTAAAAACCACAGGTAAGGCCAGTGGTTATGATGCTGGCTTTTAAAATGCGGGCGAGAGTCAATCGTAGTAACGCTTGCGAGTGGAACAATGCGACGCCGATTAGATAGGCATAGCCCAGATGTAAACCCGGCAATAACGGCTCAACATCGGTCGCGAATTCAGAGTCGATAACGCCGGTATCAATTACGGTGACATACGCGGCTATGGCGATAATAGCTAAGAGTATGGACGGGGTTCGATGACGCAGCAGGCGGGCGTACCAACCAAGTAAAAAACCGATATGCAAGATTAATCCCCATTGGAGAGTCCAGATAGCGCCTTGTAAGAGGCACATATATTTCGAGTCATCCATCAGTCCGGGCATCCGCATACCGGGATCGATGAAGAGGATTGTTTTTAGAGTGTAAGTAAACAGGTCAACAGCGGACATGCGAACGGGCGCGTCGGGTGCGCACATTAGCGGGTAAATTATACAGACACTAAACAGTGTCGCTGCAATCAACGCGGGCCAAAGGCTGCGAAGTCGAGACCCAAAAAACTGTTTGATAGAGCGCCCTTGCGCCATTGAGCGGGCCGCGAGAAAACCGGAAAGAACGAATAGAATTTGTACGCCGTAGCGCGATGGATCATATCCCCATAGTCGTCCCCACTCGGGGCTACCTTCGCCAATCCCCATTGTAGACGCATATCCTATGCCAATAACCAGAATGATCAGGATTCGGAGTGTCGCTAAACCGTGCAGGGGGATGCGGTCACTGTCGTTCAAATCCGGTTTGTGTAAGGGGCCATTTCCTGTCGATAGACGCATGAGGCGGTAGTACTCGAAAATCCTTAAATTTTTTTATCCAAAATTTCGTTGGATTTGAGTCACTTGCCCCTTTTTCATCTATCACCACAAGTGCTGTCTCTTGACCCGCGAATCCGGACTGTGCGATTCCCTGATTCGCAAACCGAATGCCTTTTAATTCCTGAGGAGCGCCGCACCTATGCCTGCCATGAAACCTGCTTTTGCGCCGCGCATTGTTGCTTCAACGGAGTCGTTGGAATCCGCTCATCCTGTTGTTCGAAAAATTCAAAGTGACAGAATTTCACGTAAAGATAGCCTTGCGTTTTGGCACCGCGTCACATTGGCAACCGTTCGGTCAGATGCACCGGATTTATCAGCGCGTCAGTTGGCGATGTTGATGAGTATTTATCTGGAAGACGGGCTGCATACAGTGCGGTCTTTGGCTAAGCATCTGGGCGTCACCAAAGCGGCCATAAGCCGGGCAACTGATAGTCTCTGCAAGCTTGGTTATATTGAGCGAAAGCCGGATTACCGAGATAAGCGGTCTGTTGTTTTAACGCGAACGTCGGCCGGTATTCATTTTTTGTCTGAATTTGCAGATATAATCCAAGCAGAAGGTCACTAATGCTCTTATGACGATGGATAGCCGGACGAATTTACCTCACGGCACCAAAACCAAACCCAGCTACGTAACGGCTGTATCCGCTGATTTAATGACGGACACGGGTATCGGGACGCAAGCGTTGTTTGGGCAGAGGTTTGACGTCATTCGCTCTACAGACGGTGCGTCATACGGCGCGCTCTACTCCATTGTCCCGGGCGTTGACCGCATTGATTATATTGGTACGCTTCCGACCTCCGTAATTTCTGAGCCAGTTTTCAATCCAACACATGTTGCAACAGCTATAACCGCAGCAATTTTTGAAGCAGCTGATATAAAATCTCGGCTTTTGGGTGCGCTGCCACGCAATGCAGCGCTGAAGGGTAGCGTTTCCGGTGAGTTTCTAAGGGTGTCCCGAGTTGGATTTGTTCACTTGAAACATGTTCGTCTCTTAAAAACCCAAACCTCCCGAAGCTTCACTGACTTTGCGGCGGATATGCTGGGCGTACCATATGTATGGGGTGGGACGGGCCATATTGGTGTGGACTGCTCTGGTCTTGTCCAAAGTGCGCTCGCTGCAACGGGGCTCGACTCACCGCGCGACGCAGATCAGCAGGAATTACGATTAGGCCTATCCATTGATTTTAAAGATCGCGCCGCCGGAGATTTGATATTCTGGCCGGGCCATGTCGGTATTGTAGTCGAGGACGATTATTTGCTGCATGCCAATGCACATCACATGTGTGTGGCGATAGAACCCGTCTCTGCGGCTGTCTCCCGTATTGGCAAGGCGCGCACAACAAAACGTCTTTAAACGTTACCAACAAAAAAGCCCGCAATAAGCGGGCTAAAAAATTTTCTGTTTTCGACCCGATTACTCTGCGGGCGCGGCTTCGGTTGGCTCTGTTTCTGTCGGATCTAATGCTGGTTCTTCGATGACCATTTCCGTTTCAACCACGGGTTCGGCCAATGCAGGTTCCGGACGCGGCGATGGCGCTGAGTCTGCAACACGTAGATATTCTATAACAGCCGCTCTATCTTCGGGCTTCTTTAATCCAACGAAGTTCATCTTTGTTCCGGGCGCATATCGGCTCGGTTTCTCCAAGAAAGCGTCCAGCGACTCATATGTCCACTTTTCGCCCGGGATAGCGAGTGCGGTAGAGAAGGCGTAACCTTCATGTGCGCCTTTATCATTCATAACAACGCCATAAAGACCGGGGCCGGTTCCGTTTGGTCCGCCCGGTTCCACATTATGGCAAGACTTACATTTTTTGAAAACTCTTGCGCCTTTGGAAGCGTCCATAGCCGCAACCCAGTCTGCTTGTGGGAAGGGGAGTTCCACTTCCTCGGTGTCGCCGCCACCTGTATCGATGGCGCCAGCCTTATAGGCAATCTCTTCGCCCCCGTTGTCCATCACAACTCCGGGGAGTTTCATGAGAAGCATGAAGCCCAAACCGGTGGCGAGTACAGCGCCTGCAACTTTGTTGAAACCTAAATCGTCCATGACGAAGTCCTGCCTAAATCTTTATGTGGTCATAGCGCCCTGACATGGCCCGACCCTTTTGCCCATGTCATATAAATATGTACCGCGATTGCAAATAGAAAACACCTTGCGGCGAAGCGTCGCGAACGGTTTATACACGGATGAATAACGCAAAACCGCGTTGAGTCGAACCAGGCCGTAAAAATGTCGCAGAAAATCGTCTATCAAGGTGAACCGGGAGCCTATTCTCACTTGGCCTGTTCGCAATTCTATCCCGATCATGAACCGCTCGCCTGCCAAAGTTTTGCCAAAGCCTTTGCACAAGTTCGGTCCGGGGAAGCCCATTGCGCTATGATTCCCGTTGAGAATACCGTCGCCGGAAGGGTGTCTGATATCTACCATCTCCTGCCTGAAGGTGGTCTGCACATTATTGGCGAACGTTATTTGCCTGTGCACCATCAGCTTCTGGGCGTTCAGGGGGCGAAGCTCTCCGATATACGCAGCGCGAGGTCCCATCATATGGCGCTCGGTCAAGTTCGGAAGTTTTTGGCGAAACATGGAATTGACGCTGTTGCAGATGTCGACACAGCGGGCGCGGCGCGAAAGGTTGCGGCGGGCGAGGATAAATCCGTTGCGGCTGTGGCCTCGCGCCTGTCTTCCGAGACATATGGTTTAGACATATTGGCAAAAGACATTGAAGACGCAGCGCATAATACGACGCGGTTCATTGTTCTGGCGACCGCTCCGGTTTTGCCGAAAATTGATGTACCGAGTGTAAGCTCTTTTGTGTTTAAAGTCCGTTCCGTGCCGTCCGCGCTTTACAAGGCGCTGGGCGGTTTTGCGTCAAATGGACTGAACCTCACTAAATTGGAAAGCTATATGGTTGGTGGGTCGTTCAAAGCTGCGCAATTTTATGCCGATGTAGAGGGGCATATTGATAGTCCTCAGATGAGAAATGCATTGGAAGAACTCGCCTTTTTTTCCGAAAATATAACACATTTGGGGACATATCCGATGGATAAGGCGCGTCTTGCGACGGTGTAATTTGTGGGGGCGGGTCAGGCTCCCTATATAGAGCTCATGATGAGACGAATTTTTACTGCTGTTTTAGGGGCAGGGCTTCTGCTCACGCCCCTCGCGGCGTTTGCAAACCCTGATGTCGTTTATACCAACTGGCGCGACAATGTTGCGGCGGATGGATATGATGTTGTGACGTTTTTCTCCGGCAAGCCACAGAAAGGAAAGCTTGAATTCTCGACCTTATATGAGGGGGCCGATTGGTATTTTTTCAATCAAGCCAACAAAGATCTGTTTTTGACGAATCCGGATCTCTTTGCGCCCCAATATGGCGGCTATTGTGCTTGGGCGGTGGCCAAAGGCAAATTGGCTCCCGGCAATCCGGACAATTGGCATGTCGAAGATGGCCGTCTTTTCTTTACTTATAACGGTCGAATCGAACGCCGCTGGCAGAAAAAACGCGCGAAATTCATTCGTTTGGCCGATGAGCGTTGGCCCGTGCTGAAAGCAGATTAAGCGGTTTCGGATAGCCAGTGACGCAGTAATTGATGAGCGATGGTTTGGCGGGGTGGACACATAAAGGCCTGACCGCGTTTTTCGAAAACGGCCAGAACCTCATCGCGGGTAAACCAGCGTGCGTCTTCCAACTCTTTTGGGTCAATTTTTATATCTGTCGTTACAGCCTCTAGGGTAAGGCCCATCATCAGCTGCGCCGGGAAAGGCCAAGGCTGGGAGAATACATAGCGCGGATTTTTTGTCTTAATCCCGGCTTCTTCCAAAACTTCGCGTTGGGCTGCGCCCTCAATACTCTCGCCGGGGGAAATGAACCCCGCCAAAGCCGACATAAATCCATCGGGCCATCCGGGTCCGCGCCCGAGTAAGACGCGGTCACCATCCGTGACCAACATGATTGCAACGGGGCTTACGCGCGGAAAACTGTCCGCGCCGCAGCCTGTACATTTCTGTTTCACGCCGCCGTCCCGGGCAACTGTTTGCGCTCCGCAAGATACGCAGTGTTTTTCTAAATGGTGCCAAGCAAACAGGGATTTGGCGCGGCCGGCCAAGGCCAAATCAACAGGCCTTAGGTTTCCGCCAATCCCGCGCAAAGACACATAGTTTTCTTCCGGCATGAAAGCTTCGGGCTTTGCGATACTAAACGCAAAAATTGGCCTTTCCCCTTCCAGTCCCAAGAAAACCGGTCCGGGAGCCATCAGGTCATGCCCGATTAAATCAGATGGGTGCACACGGTGAGGGCGTCCACCGTCCCCAATTCCAATCTTACCCTTAAAAAAGAGAATGGCTCGGGCTGAGGCTTTACCTAAAAAGGCCTGTAACTGTTCCGGGCTACGCTCTGTCTCGGCATAATCCAGGACATCT
Source organism: uncultured Caulobacterales bacterium (assembly GCA_937927825.1). Taxonomy (GTDB): domain Bacteria; phylum Pseudomonadota; class Alphaproteobacteria; order Caulobacterales; family Maricaulaceae; genus Litorimonas. The sequence continues at coordinate 25,163 of CALFWV010000135.1, forward strand.
CCGGCGAAAGGAATAGGGGTGTCAGCAGTGATATCGGTCATGCGCCCGACATGGAACCTGTCGCGGATGAAATCAAACCGTAATTTTAGGGGATGTTGTTCATCGCCGTGTCATGAAAGTGACACGGCTGACAGAAACTGTGTCAAATTTATCGCACCTTGTTTTTCTCTGTATCTTCGGCGGAACTTCCGGCTTGCGAAAGTCTTACGCTATCTCGACGTCATGCGGCGTCACGGAAAAAGACCGCCGTCTCCCCCATCGTGACGTTTTGGCGGCAAGTCGAATAAAAGGAATAGACAATGAAATTTTTAAAAATCGCTGTGGCTGCAACGGCCCTCACGGGATTTGCGGCGTCCGCCCAAGCCCAAGATAGTGGTGTCTACGGAAATATCGGTGCAGAAGCTGTCGAATTCGATAGCTACAATGTTGTGGCCCGTTTGGGCTACCAAATATCCGAGAATTTTTCGGTTGAAGGTCAAGGCAGCTTTGGCGTTATTGACGATGACGTCGATGGCTTTGATGTTGGTGTGGACAATAGTTTCGCCGCATTTGTTCGCGGCTCTTTGCCGGTTAGCGACCAATTCAGTCTTTTCGCCAAGGGCGGGTATCACTTCACAAAATTCGGCGTTGACGGAAATGGTTTTGACGAAAGTCTCGATATTGACGGTTTCGCCTTTGGCGGGGGGGTTGAATATATGTTCGACGCGGAAAATGGTTTGCGCGCAGACGTCACATTCTTGGATAGTGATGATGATATTATCGACGGCGTTGATTTTTCCGGAACGGCGGAAACTTACGCCATTACATATGTTCGTAAGTTCTAATATCGCTCAAAACTGATTGATAAGCCCGGCCCTTGTGGTCGGGCTTTTTTATGCGAGCCTCCCTTGTACAACGGGCCTTGGCAGACTACATCGCGCTTCGGAAGGTCGGCCTGGACGATATCCTCGCCAACCCGGTCAGGGCGGGAACGCAGCAGCCGTAACGAGTCTTTATTGGGTCAGGATCCGGTCTTCCACTTTTTCACACCGCTTTTCGGCTGTGACATCCCTTATTCTCTTTTATTTTTCTTGCGTCGGAACCCCGACGCTTACAGACCGTATGTTCTAAGCCTGCCTTGGAGATTTACATGCGCGCATTTTTGATTTGCCTGGCGCTGTTCTTTGCGTCTCCTGTTTTCGCCCAGACGGCGGACCTCGATGCGCAAACCAGTTTGTCGGCGATCTATGGCAGCACGACAGACATGGCTAAAATTTCGGTCACCGTCGAAAACGGGGTTGCGACCTTGTCGGGTGATATTCCGAATGCCGATATAGCAGCCAAAGCCGTCGAAATTGCGCAAAACCGCGACGGTATTGTTTACGTTCAAGATCAACTCGACCGCGCCTTGGTTGGCGAAAATAATGTTGGGAACGCTTTGGGCGGTTTGGAAAAAGACGTGCGCGAAATCACCAGGGCACTTCCACTGATTGGGCTCGCCTTATTCGTCTTTTTCTTTATGTGGTGGGTGGGCAATATTGTGTCGCGCCGAAAGGCCCTATGGGGCCGGATTGCGACCAATCCGTTTTTGGGTGAGCTATTATCTCAGACGGTCCGTGTGTTATTTATTGTTGGTGGTCTGATCATCGCGCTCAATCTCCTAGGCGCGCAGAGCTTAATCGCTACAATCCTTGGCGGGGCCGGCGTGGTGGGGATTGCTTTGGGCTTTGCCGTTCGTGACACGCTGGAAAATTATTTGGCGTCGATAATGTTGTCACTGCGTCAGCCCTTTCGCGCAGGCGATCATGTTCTCATCGGAGAGCGGGAGGGCAAAGTCATGCGTTTGACCAGCCGCGCGACGATATTGATGACAATGGATGGCAATCATTTGCGCATTCCGAACTCGGCCGTGTTTAAGGCGGTAATTTTGAACTACACGACGAACTCTGAGCGGCGGTTTAACTTCCAACTGGGCGTCGACGCGGCCGATGATCCGGTGGCCGCTATGAAAACGGGTTTGGATGTCATGCGTGGGCATGATTTTGTACTGGACGACCCGGCCCCATCGGCTTCAATTTCGGAGGTCGGGGACTCAAATATTGTGATTAATTTTTTTGGTTGGGTCGACCAAACCCAGGCTAGTTTCGGGAAGGCTCGAAGCCTCTCAATCCGCTCGGTTAAGGACGCCTTAGAGGACCAAGGTTTCTCTCTTCCAGAGCCGATCTACCGTGTGAAACTGGATAATATGTCCGGCACACAGCTTCATTTGAAAAGAAGTGGTGAGACTAAAACGCCTGCCAAACGTCAGCCGACAGAGTTGGACGAGGACACTGCACCGGATACCTCCATTGATAGCAAAGTTGAGGCTGAACTGGATGCGGCTGGTGAAACGAATCTCCTCGACACCAACAGACCGGTTGAATGATTTAGTGTCGACTAAGCCGTTTTTATAAAATTGATAATTTAGCGGGATTTGCCCAGCAACTTCCGGCTAAGCTGTGGACGGTCGCCGGCGCCCGCTTTCCATCTGGCGCGGGCGCGCCTATACCTCTCTTATGAGCGACACAGCCTCCATGTTTGGTGAGCAGGACTCTTATCAGGTTCTGGCCCGGAAATATCGACCGTCTACCTTTGAGGATATGATTGGTCAGGATGCGATGGTAACGACGTTGAAAAATGCGTTTGAAGCCAACCGCGTGGCGCATGCGTTTATGCTTACCGGTGTTCGCGGGATGGGAAAAACAACGACGGCGCGGCTTTTGGCTCGTGCGCTGAATTATCAGTCTGATTCTATTGATGGACCGAGCGTCGATTTGAATGAACGCGGCGATCATTGCGAATTAATCATGAGCAGCAGCCATATGGATGTGCTGGAGATGGACGCCGCCTCGCGAACCGGTGTCGAGAACATGCGCGAACTGCTGGACGGGGTCCGCTATTCCCCTGCGACAGCGCGTTATAAAGTTTACATCATTGATGAGGTTCACATGCTCTCGGCAGGCGCTTTTAATGCCCTGCTAAAGACGCTGGAAGAGCCGCCGGATCATGCAAAGTTTATCTTTGCAACGACGGAAATCAGAAAAGTACCGATTACGGTTTTGTCTCGATGTCAGAGATTTGATTTACGCCGCGTTGAAGCGGGCGTGTTGGCCGAGCATTTGCGCGGAATTTGCGAAAAAGAGGGCGTGCGGATTTCGGATGAAGGTCTCGCAATGATTTCTCGCGCTGCAGAAGGTTCCGTACGCGATGGTTTATCTTTGCTGGATCAGGCGATCGTGCAGGCGGGCCTCGACGGAGATGAGGTGACGGGCGAACAGGTGCGCACGATGCTCGGCCTTGCAGACCGTCTCCGTATTTTAGATTTATTTGCGATGGCGGCGACCGGGAATACCAAAGGCGCCTTGTTGGAAATGCGCGCACAATATGATGATGGCGCTGATCCATCCGTTGTGATGCGAGATTTGCTGGACGTTTGCCACGAAGTGAGCCGGGCAAAGACCTTGGGTGACTTGGCGGAGTTCGAAATGGCGCCAGACCAAGCGGTGCGTTTGCGCGACTTGTCGGAAACTCAATCGATTGGGCAACTCACCCGCTTGTGGCAAGTCCTCAGCGCGGCCTATAATGATGTGCGGCAAGCGCCCGCACCTTTGGCGGCGGCAGAAATGGCTTTGCTCAAGCTGAGCCTTGCCGGACAAATGCCGCCGCCCGAACTGGCGGCCGCTATCATTACCCAGGCGCGGAAAGATCAAGAGGATGGGGGGCCGGGCCTCCCTAATATTTCGCAAGTCTCCGGCGGCACAGGGTCATCGATGTCAGCCATTTCAACACAAGCGGTCTCCACGTCTTCCAGTCCGTCTTCGACCGCGATGATGGAGGCGCCGCAGCCCGTCATCCCTGAAAAATCCGCTGTGGAAATCGGGAGTTTTGAGGATTTCGTAGCGGCTTTGCCGCAGACCCAAATCCGGTTGAAATCCGACCTTGAGCGCTACGTCCGTCTCGTGAGCTTTAAGCGCGGCGCAATCAGTGTGAATATCACGGATCCGCGTCAGAATAGCTTAATTGGGAAAATCGTATCGGCCCTGCAGGACATGACCGGTGATTTGTGGATTGTCTCCCCGTCGGATGAGGCGGGCGCGCAATCGATTTCACAACAACGCAAATTGGCGGCTTCCGCGCAGGAGGCGGAAGATCGGTCCCATCCCGCTTTTTCGCATCCATTGCTAACTTCCGCTAAAGAGCTTTATATTCGTGACCGTGCCGCAAATGTGATTCACTCCGAATTTCCCCAGAAAGATCAAAAAAGGGACTGAGAATGAAAGACCTTATGGGCCTGATGAAACAGGCAAAAGACATGCAGAAAAAAATGGAATCTGCGCAGGAAATGGTTGCGGATTTGACAGCCATTGGTCGGTCTGGCGGAGGCTTGGTGACCGTCACTCTTGCCGGCGGCGGAAATATGAAGGCTCTCGAAATCGATGCCTCCCTGATGACAGGGGAAGACAAAGAGGTGGTTGAGGATCTCATCATCGCCGCTTTCCAAGACGCGAAAGTGAAATTGGACCAAGCCCAAGCCGAGACAATGAAATCGGCAATGGGGGATATTCAACTCCCACCCGGTATGAAGATGCCTTTCTAGGATGAATAGGCGGGAAGCGATTGCAGTTGGCGTCGGGGTCGCCGGATTGGCCGCCTGTACGAACGGGCCTAAATCTGCCGTGTCTTCCGCAGAAAAAATCGACTTACTGTCCGGTTATGCTCTCAACGTCGAAAGTTGGTATGCTGACCTGCCGTTCGAGAAACGTTTTGACAAAGCGGCAAGGGATGGATTTTCTTCGGTCGAATTTTGGTTCATCGACAGTTGGGACCGAAAGGCCTCTGAGCTCGGCAAAATTTCATCTGACGCAGGTGTTAGTGTCGCCCAAATTGTGGGCGACAGTCCGCCATTGGCTTTGACCGAAACGCGAGAGGCTTTCGTTGAAAACTGTAAACGGGCCGTTGACAATGCAAGGCGCTTGGAGTGCAGCGTCGTCACGCTAACAGGGCATCAGGATGTCGAAGGCGTGTCCAAGGCAGATAGTTTGCGGGCCTATCAAGATCACATGACGGCTGTGGCGCCAATTTTTGAAGACGCTAAAGTTTTTGCGGCGATTGAACCTTTCAACCCCTATGATCATCCCGGGCATTTTATCTATGGCAGCGCTGATGCGGTGAATATTGTGCGGGCCATTCAGTCGCCCTTCGTAAAATTAAATTGGGATTTGTTCCATATGCAAAGGCATGAAGGGGAGCTGATTGGAAATTTGAAACGCTACGCCGATACAATCTGCTATGTGCAAGTGGCGGATGCGCCGGATCGCGCCCAACCGGGAACGGGTGATGTGAATTACAAAACGGTTCTCAAACAGGTTCGCGCAGGCGGATATAACAAACCTATCGGTTTGGAATTATGGGCTAAAGATAAAAACTACGACCAAGCGATTAGTGATATTTTGGACCTGTCGCGCAACATAAAGTCAGCGTCATGAAATCCTTGCTTCTTGCGGCGATCATTGGATTAATCGCTCTGCCCGCTTGGGCTGATGACAAACCTGCGGCGGCGGGGGCGCAAGCCGTAACAGATTTTGGAACAATACATCATCCAACGCTGTCAAAGGCGGGCATGGTCAGCACGCAAGATAAACTCGCTGCGCAGGTTGGGGCGGATATATTAGAGCGTGGCGGCAATGCTGTTGACGCCGCTGTTGCGACGGGGTTTGCACTCGCTGTGACCCATCCGCAAGCAGGAAACTTAGGCGGCGGCGGGTTTATGCTCGTGTTTTTGGCCGAAAGCGGTGAAACCATCGCCATTGATTTTCGGGAGATGGCACCTGCTTTGTCCAGTCGGGACATGTATCTCAACAGCGCAGGTGACGTTGATAATGAGATAGCACAATATAGCCGCGCGTCGGCAGGCGTTCCCGGAACGGTAATGGGATTGCTAGAGGCGTTAGAGCGTTACGGCACAATGACGCGCCGCCAAGTTATGGGGCCGGCTATACGACTGGCCAGTGAGGGGTTCGTTGCCAGCCCTGTACTGGAAAAGGGCTTGAAATCGGCAAGCAAACGCTTTGCAGCAGATCCCAGTTCGGTGGAATATTTCGGCCTTGTGAAAGCGGGTGAAGTTTGGAAACAAGCTGATCTCGCCAAAACGCTTAGGCGAATATTGCGGCATGGGCCCGACGGTTTCTATGCGGGCGAGACAGCCGGGTTAATCGCGGATGAGATGCAGATGGGGGAGGGCCAAGCCAAAGGGTTAATCACGCTAGAGGATTTAGCAAATTATGAAACGGTTATCCGTCAACCCGTGCGCGGAACCTATCGCGGATTTGAAATCGTAGCCATGTCTCCTCCGTCGTCTGGCGGTGTGCATGTTGTCCAAATGTTAAATATTTTGGAAGGGTATAATTTGCGGACAGACGGTCATAACAGCGCCGCCTATCTACATAAATTAATTGAAAGCATGCGGCGCGCCTATGCGGATCGGTCTAAATATTTGGGCGATCCGGATTTTGTCGATGTGCCGGTTGAGGCTCTCACCGATAAGGATTATGCTTTGCGGTTGAGGGAAACTATCGACCTTTTGGCTGCGTCTAGCTCTGCTGAAGTCTTTCCGGGCGCAGAGCTTTTACCAGAGCCCGTGAATACGACGCATTTCTCCGTTATGGACAGGGAAGGGAATGCTGTGTCCCTCACCTACACGCTGAACTTTTCCTATGGCTCCGGATATTCAGTCGATGGGGCGGGGTTCTTATTGAACAATGAGATGGATGATTTTTCAGCTAAACCGGGGTCGCCCAACGGGTATGGTTTGATTGGTGGGGACGCGAATAAAATTGAGCCCCGGAAACGTCCGCTGTCCTCCATGACGCCTCTTTTTGTAATAAAAGACGGCGACGTCGTCCTGGCGACAGGCTCGCCCGGTGGGTCCACGATTATTACGTCAGTGCTGCAAGTCGCATTAAATGTCATGGAATGGGATATGAACCTCGCCGAGGCGACCCACCGCGGGCGAATTCATCACCAATGGTTACCGGATTATGTGACCGTAGAGCCTTTGATAAATTCGGATACGGTGCGGTTGCTTCAAGATATGGGTCATCTGTTTCCCAAGACGGCTTCGGGGGAAATTGAGCGAACAATTTTGGGACGGGTGAATTCTGTGGGCCGTGTTGAAGACGGATTCATCGCGGGGGCCGCTGATCCGCGCGGACCCAAGTCCGCTGCAATTCCCGCGGAATAAACGTCACGTTTTCTGACTGGCGTTGATGCCGAAACGCACTATATCCGTTCCATGCCAAACCGTTCTGTCAGCCCTGAAATTGACCGCCTCATTGGTTTATTATCTAAATTACCTGGCCTTGGCCCTCGGTCTGCGCGGCGTGCGGCTTTGTCTCTCCTAAAAAAACCTGAAGCGCTAATGACGCCGCTGGCACACGCCATGGCTGAGGCCGCAGACCGGATTTCAACCTGTTCAAATTGCGGGAATATCGACTCCTCCAACCCGTGCCATATTTGCGCTTCCCACACGCGTGATTTGACGACAATTTGTGTTGTGCAGGATGTGTCGGATTTGTGGGCGATGGAACGTGCGGGCGCTTTCCGCGGATATTACCATGTGTTGGGCGGGACTTTATCCGCTTTGGATGGTATTCGTCCAGAGGACCTAAATATTGCCAGCCTCATCCGCAGGGTCAGCGAAGGGGATATTGCAGAAGTCATTCTTGCGATGAATGCAACGGTCGATGGTCAGACGACGGCGCATTATATTACCGATCATCTGGAGCCAACCGGCGTAAAAATTTCTCGCCTTGCGCATGGCGTTCCTGTTGGCGGAGAACTGGATTATCTGGACGACGGAACGATTACAGCCGCGATGAAAAGTCGACGGCCCTTTTAATTAGATTTCGTCGAGAACGCTCCGGCCTTTTCCGCGATGTCCACAGGTCCAGCGCCATTTTTCATGAAGTCGAAGTTTCCCATTGGGCAGAATTTCCGGTGTTGTTTTACAATAACCTGTCATCAGAGCCCCATCTCTATCTGCATGCTGAAACTGCATATCCAGCACACCGTCCTCGCCGACTAAACCAATGATTTGACCAAATCGAATGTTGCCGCCGGAATAGGTTGCCGTGACCAAATTTCCATTTTGCTCGTATTTAAAAATAGTGTCTGTCCCGGCTTGGGACGTGTCAGATGTTTCACTCGGTCTGAACAGGCGACCTCCATAATACATTAAGTCTCTCCATCCGAAACGAGTTTGAGTGTCGGTAAACTGTCCTCTATCGCATCATTATCAAAATCAACTGTCCCAATTTTCTTGGCACGCGCGCTGATTTTTCGGGAAGAGATTTGGATGTCTGACATATCCTTATCCGCCATACGGAAATGCTTTTGCAAACGTGCGACGCGTTCGTCCAGACGCGCGACATCGTCAGCCATAATTGAGACTTCGCGTTTGATAAGCGCGGCATTTTTTTGAATTTCGGCATCATTCATGACAGCCTGCATCGTGTGTAGTGTAGCCATGAATGTCGTGGGCGAGACGATAACGACGCGTTGTGAAAACCCCCTATCCACAACCGCATCAAATTCATTGTGAAGTTCGGCAAAAATCGCATCGGACGGCAAAAACATCAGTGCCAGTTCATATGTCTCACCTTCAATCAGATATTTCCGGGATATATCTTTGATATGTTTGAGCATGTCATTGCGAAAATCACGTTTCGCGCTTTCGGCTTCATAAGACCCTTCTGCCTCTATCATCCGCCTCCAGCTTTCCATTGGGAATTTGCTGTCGATGGCCACATCGCCATGTCCTTCTGGCATGTGAATTAGAGCATCGACACGGGTATTATTGGACAAGGTTTGCTGGAATGTGAAAGCTCGCGCAGGCAGAAAAGCGCGAATTAAATCTTGCATTTGCTTTTCCCCAAATGCGCCCCGCGCTTGTTTGTTGGAGAGGATGGATTGCAAGCCCGATACCTCACCTGCCAAAACTTTGATATTGGATTGCGCCTGATCTATCAGTCCAAGCCGCTCATGTAATTTTGTGAGGTTTTCGCTATTGCGGGTTTGAACGTGCTCTAGCGATTGTCCCACCCGTTCTGATACACCGGTCAATCTTGCGTCTAAAACTTCCGCGAAACTTGCATCCCGGCGTTCGCTATCTTCGGCGAATTGTGCGAGTCGGCCTTGTAAGCGGGATTGCTCGCTGCGCATATCGGCGAGGTGATTTTGTAATTCACGTGCCTCTCGCGCGCGTCCGCTGCGCATAATCCACGCTGTTATCAGAACGGCAGATAGAACAAGGAGCGCGGCCAAAAGTAGCTCTGTCAGTGTAATTGACGCGCCCGAAAACTCGACAATAGGTTCCATCTTTGTTCTCCTTATGCGGAGGATGTGCCATGTTTTCTACTGATTGTCATGACTTTGTTTTTGTTTACCGATTGAAGACCTACTAGCCCGACCAAACTGCCACAAATAGAGGCAATTATCAAAACAATGGCCCCGGTCCATGTGGGGCCGATTGCATTCCCGGGAAAATTCATCGGTAGAAAACAAACGATTATACCTGCCATCAAAACTGCCGTCAGGCAGGATGGAGCCAAGGCCAATGTCGAGCGGAATTGGCAATCTTGAATGTACCAAAGCCAAAGAGATGCGGCGAGTAAGCTTGCGAATATGAGCGTAAGTATTCCGCTAAAAAATAGCGCAATAATTATGGCCAGAGGCAGCACTTGATAAATGGTTCCTGCCGCGGCGAAAGCAAAAGTGACGGATATGATGGCAAGACACATCCATGCTGAAATCACGGTATTTAAATATATGTCTAGATAGCCAGCGGAGATCTCAGGG
>CALFWV010000136.1 GCA_937927825.1 uncultured Caulobacterales bacterium
GCGCGGATTAGATGTCGATTGGATTGCAGAGCAAACCATTCGCCGACATGACGTTCCGATTCAATGTCCGGTCGTCTCTATTTATTCCAAACATGACGCTATCGTCCATTGGAGCGCATCTATTGATCGTTGGACACCACAAACGAAACATTATGAAGTTGATTGCACCCACACGGCCTACGCGTTTCACCCGCCGACTTTTAAAATTATAAAGTCGGAACTTGACACCGAGCGAAAGGATTGTGCCGAGTGAAACTCCGCCTGACATAGTCTTTTTCTATATAAGTCATAGTAAAATTATAGCTTATCCTATGACTATTTTTGGAACGGTTCGACCTGACTGCGCGTAAGTAAGCCAGAAGGTCGCACCATGGGGCCATTCAGCTATCATTTTTACAGGATATTTCGTTATGAACGGACTTTCGAAAACAACACTTATTCTTGGCGTCGCAGCCATTGCTTTGACGGCTTGCTCCAGCCCTGACTCTTCTGACGCCGCAACGACGACAGACACCGCCGTGAAGACAGCCTCTGCTGCTTCCGGTGATCTTTGCACAACCATGGGTCCGCAGACGCCTCGGGATATCACCTCCAAGGTCGGTTTAAACACAACCATGTTTGATATGGCCCCGCCCAGCACGCAGATGAACCTGTGCAACATTCACACGCACACAAATGCCGAACACAAGGGTCCGGGCTTTTCAATCTTTGCAGGGGCAACCGATGATGGCGGCTATCAGTGCAATGAAACGCCAAATCTGACAGAGGTGGAACTTGCCCCTTACACGGGCCAGCGGTCATACGAAGGCGCAGAGCCGGGTGATACCATCGAAGTCCATTGGGTTCACACGACCTGTGACACTGAGCCGGGCGAAGGCCTTGGCAATTGCGTCTCTTGCGATGACCCAACCCTGCGCGTTGAAACGCAGGTCCTGCTCGTCACCAATGATGGTAACGGCGCAGATATGATGGACTTTGCCTATCTCGGAAACACGAAAAATGGCCTTAACCAACCGAAAACCTTGCCAACAGGCACAGGGACACCGGTTCAGTTCCTCGGCTCGACAACAGGCCCGAGCTATACTCAGGCCGTCTGTTCCCCCGCACAAGTCACATGGTCCGTGCGTCCGCAATGTGCCAAAGTTGACGCGGCCTCTGTGCACAATTGGGCGCGTTCCGACAAAGCCTTTAACGAAACAAAGAGCCACGGCGTGCGTCAGCTCGTAACGGCTCCGGAACTTCTGTCTGAAATTAAATAAACCCCTTATGAATTTTCAGGCACGAGGCCTCGCTCAGTGCAATTTGCGGCAAACGCAGATTGCACAGGGCGGGGCTTTTTCTTTGGCTGAGTTGAGAGGCCTTGACCGGCCCAAAGCGGGGGCCGAGTCACAGGAAATCAGGCAAGCGCCGGCGGCGCAAAACAGCCACCCCAATTCAGGCACGGAAATTTGGCGCGTTTTGCCGACTCTAGAGGCCTGAATCGCCTGTAATTACAAGCTCGCGCCAAGGTTTTCGACTTGGCTAGCCCTCTCGGGAAGCGTAAAGCTCCACAATGTCTTTCTCGTTATCACGAAAGCGCCATCCAACGTGAATTGGAAGTGTGCAGGTTCTCTGTAAGCATGCGATGTCGATTTTTTAAAAAGTTTGAGCAAAATGCGTAACCTTAAAACCCTACCAAAATCAAAGTTCTCCGACCCCCACCGCACCATGAAGGGGGAACCGCGCGCTTGGGTTAAGTACCAAGGCACCAAAACCCTTTGGTTCAACACAGGTACTTTGTGCAATATTGAATGCTTGAATTGTTACATTGAAAGCTCCCCAACAAATGACCGGCTTGTTTATCTGAGTGTAGAGGATGTCGTTCCCTATTTAGATGAGCTGGAAGCCGCCGGAGAGAACGGCATTGAAATTGCGTTTACGGGCGGCGAGCCATTCCTTGCCCCGGACATGGTCGACATTATGGAAGCCGTCGTCAGCAGGGGCCATACCGTATTGGTCCTCACAAATGCCATGAAACCTTTGATGCGCAAGCGGGTTCAGAATGGTCTTAAGGCTTTGCAGGAGCGCTATAATGAACAAATGCGCTTCCGGGTAAGCCTGGATCATTATTCCGAAGACTTACACGATGTAGAACGCGGTCGAGGCGCGTTTGCCGCTGCCTTAATCGGGCTCAGCTGGCTTGCGGCAGAAGGGTTTGAGCTCGATCTTGCCGGTCGGACTGTGTGGGGTGAAAGCGAAGCCGTATCGCGAGCGGGCTATGCAGGCATTATTGAAAGATTTAAGCTCGGGATTGATCCGGCAGACACCACACGTTTGGTTTTGTTTCCTGAAATGAAGGGAACGGACGATCCGCCGGAAATTACAAATGCCTGCTGGGATATTCTGGACACCACTCCCGCGGCTCAAATGTGTTCAAACAGCCGTATGATTGTGAAAAGAAAAGGGGCCGGAAAGACCTCTGTTGTTGCTTGCACGCTGATCCCTTATGATGAGCGCTTTGAGTTAGGCGATACGCTGGAAGACTCGCGCGGCGCCGTTTCGCTTAACCACCCTTATTGCGCGACATTTTGCGTATTAGGGGGCGGGAGTTGCTCCGCCTAAACCTGACTTAATTTTTAAGGAAAGAATTTCAAATGTTGCATGATGTTGTCAAAACTTATTACGGAGATACGCTGGGGGGAACGTGCGATTTAAAAACCGACGCCTGCTCCACGTTGGAAATTCCGACACTCCAGATACGGGAGGCGCTCAGTGATATTCATGATGAAGTCTCTTCCCGTTATTACGGCTGCGGGCTGGCCATACCGGAATGTCTGGACGGGTTGAAAGTCCTGGATTTAGGATGTGGTGCGGGTCGTGATGTTTACGCCTTGGCTAAGCTTGTCGGGCCGAACGGGCACGTCACAGGTGTAGATATGACACCTGAACAACTTGATGTCGCGCGCAAGCATGAGGCCTGGCATGCGGAGAAATTTGGCTATGATAAACCGAACACAAGATTCCTTGAAGGTTACCTAGAGAAACTCGACGAACTCGACCTTGAGAAGGGGAGTTTCGACCTGATTATCTCTAATTGCGTATTTAATCTTTGCGTGGATAAGCCGGCGGTTTTCAATGCCTGTCATGAGTTGTTGAAAGACGGCGGCGAAGTTTATTTCGCTGATGTTTACTCTGATCGCCGCATTCCCCAACACCTGGTTGATGACGAGGTGCTTTACGGCGAATGTTTGTCGGGGGCCCTATATTGGGATGATTATCTTCATATCGCAAAAACCGCCGGGTTCTTAGATCCACGGGTCTTTGATCACAGACCGCTTTCGATTGTTGATCAAAAAGTGAAAGATAAAATTGAGTCTATCAAATTCGCGTCTGTCACAGCCCGTCTTATGAAACTCGAAAATGCCGACGCCGGGTGTGAAGATTACGGTCAAGCCGTCATCTATAAAGGCGGCGTGCCCGGGATGGAACGTGTTTTCAAACTGGACACCGATCACGAAATTGAAGCGGGTCGGGTATTTCCTGTCTGCGGCAACACGCTGGCGATGTTAACTGACACGCGCTTTGCTTCATATTTCGACGTTTTGGGAGACGGTAAAACGCATTTCGGAAAGTTCCCGGATTGTAAAGCCCCCGCAATTTTCGAAGACGCTGCGCCGGCTGAAAGCAATCCATTCACAGGCAGTAGCTGCTGCTAAGTCTCAAATTTGTTGATTATGTTTAAATATTTCAGCGTTTTGAGTCTGGCGGTTTTTTTAACAGCCTGTTCTGCACCCGACGCCATTTATATCTCCGGGTCCTCGACGGTCTTACCGCCAGTGTCGAAAGCCGCAGATCTATTTTCGTCTGAGACGGGCATTTCCGTTATTGTGAATGCCGGAGGATCAGGCGGGGGCTTTAATCAGCTGGCTGAAGGCCAAAGCGATATTGGAATGATGTCGCGCAATATCACCAGCGGTGAGTTAGAGGCTTTTAAGAGCCTCAACTTCACTGAAGTCGCGATCGGGCGAGATGCTGTTGTGCCCAGCGTGTCTTCCGAGATTTACGATTCAGGCGTAACGGCGCTCACCCTATCTCAAATCGCAGATATTTACACGGGCGAATTACAAAACTGGTCCGAAGTTGGCGGTCCGGATCGCCCAATATTTACAATTGATAAAGAGGCGAGCCGAGGGACCCGGCAGGTTTTTATGAATATCGTTTTGGGAGATCCAAAAGCCGAAGCGCCTGGAGCTGACTTGGTCACAGGGTCCAATAATGAAGAGCAAACAGCTCTCGTACAAAGCGATGCAGCCATTGGGATGTTATCTATGGCTTGGCTGAATAAGGATGTCCGCGGACTTTCAATTATTCTACCGGACGGCGACGTTGTTACCGCATCGATTGAAAATATTCGCGCCGGCTCATACCCGTTTGTAAGAGATTTAAATGTCGTGATACGGGATGACATCAAGCCCTCTGCCCAAGACTTCATTTCATATTTATTAAGTGCGGATGGACAGAGAATGGTCGAAGATGCCGGCTATATTGGGATTGCCAATTGAGCCCTTCAATCCCTTCGGCACCCCCATTTCAAGCCCTGAGACACCTGAGGGGCTTACAGATTTACGCTCTGATCTGTGCGGCTTTGTCCTTGTGCATCGTGTTCACGATAATAGGGACCCTTTTGGTACAAAGCGCCCCGGTTTTATTCGCGGAAAATAGCAACCTTCTGGGAACACATTGGAGACCGGATAAAGGACAATTCGGCGTTTTGCCGATGTTGTTCGGATCTGTCTTTGTTATGATTATTGCCGTC
>CALFWV010000137.1 GCA_937927825.1 uncultured Caulobacterales bacterium
CGTCAATTAACTCGCCATGACGATTACTGGGGACATAAGCATTGGCCACACCAAGATGACAACTTTGTCCCGCGTCGAGCCTCGCCCCTGTCAGGCCAAGCCACTGCCCAACATCCATTCCGAGGCGGGGCAGAAAATAAGTCCCGCCGACATCCGGGAAATAACCGATTCCTGTTTCAGGCATGGCAAACATCGTCGCATTGCCCGCAACGCGCAAACGCCCATGGACCGAAAGACCGACACCGCCGCCCATAACAAAGCCATCAATCAGCGTGATGTAAGGTTTTGAATAGCGATAGATGAGCTCATTCAGCGCGTATTCAATTCGCCAGAAATTTTCTGCGCGTTCATCGCCCGCCTTGCCGCTATCATGCAGCAAAATAACATCACCGCCTGCGCAAAAAGCCCGCTCACCTGCACCGTCAATCAGGATCGCGCCAATGTTTGAGTCTGTTTCCCATAATTTTAAAAGCCGTGTTATTTCCTCGCACATATCATATGTCAGCGCGTTCAGAGCTTTGGGTCGGTTCAGCGTAATATGGCCAAGTCTACCCGTGACGCGAGATATTATTTGATCCGTCATGGTTTGGGTTCTCCATTTTCACAAAGTACATCTATGCGGACTTCTAAGGCATTCAGTGTGGCAAGTTGCTTCTCGCCCTCCCGTTTTCCAGTTGTTTCAAGGATGCCCTTTTTTACTTCCGCATAAGCTTCCGGGTTTTCTCGAATCTTGGCCATGCGCGCGCATAAATCCTCTAAGGTGTCCGGGTCCATTTCTCCGCTAGGCGGCGTGGTAAGAGGGTTGGGAAATATCGGTTTTGAATACGCAGGCATGTTTTTAATGACGTCAGCGGTCTCTACTAAGTTGGGATATTTGACGTCGGCCTGCTGCTTCGGAGCGTCCTTCAACGGGTTCCATATCAAAAGAATTGCGAATAGGATTATACCTGCGGTTCCTGCAGCAATAGCATTTTTGTTGTGCAAGCCGTTCATTGCCGCGTCAGACTGCGCCCAACAATCATGCGCATGATTTGGTTCGTGCCTTCGAGGATTTGGTGGACCCGTAAGTCGCGGACGATTTGTTCCAACGGATAGTCTTTTAAATAGCCGTAGCCGCCGTGAAGCTGCAGGGCGTCATTAGCAATTTTCGAACACATATCCGTCGCAAAGCGTTTCGCCATAGCGCAGGCTGCGCCGGCATTTGGGGATTTTTGATCCAGCAAGTCTGCGCCGCGATAAAGCATGAGGCGGGAGGCTTCTAATTCGGTTGCCATATCAGCCAACATGAATTGTGTGTTCTGAAACTCGCCAATGGCTTTGCCGAATTGCTTGCGGGTTTTCGTATATTCCAGGGTGGTATCCAGCGCTTTTTGCGCGCCGCCTAGACTACACGCGCCAATATTAATACGCCCGCCGTCTAGGCCGGACATCGCAAAGCGAAATCCCTCGCCTTCTGCGCCGAAACGGTTGGAGGCCGGAATGCGGCAGTCCTCGAAAATGACTTGCGCGGTGGGCTGGGCGTTCCAACCCATCTTTTTCTCATTTGCCCCAAAGCTCAATCCGTCCGTGCCTTTTTCGACAACGAAACAGGAAATACCGCGTGCGCCGTCATCCGATGTGCGGGCCATCACCACATAGATATCCGACCAGCCTGCGCCGGAGATAAATGTCTTGGTCCCGTTGAGGATATAATCCTCGCCATCGCGCTTCGCCTTCGTCGACAGGGACGCCGCGTCTGATCCCGCGTCGGGCTCAGTGAGACAATAGCTCGCGATAAATTCACCGGCGGTGAGGCGGGGGACATATTTCGCGCGTAGGGCCGCATCGCCGTAACGGTCAATCATCCACGTCGCCATATTATGAATGGTCAGCATGGCCGTGTGCGAGACATCGCCTGCCGCGAGTTGTTCGAAGACAAGCGCGGAGTCCAGACGGGATAAAGCCGTTCCGCCATGTTCTTCGCCGGTGTAAATGCCGCAAAATCCGAGTTCGGCGGCTTTCGTGAAAATCGCACGGTCGAGGAATTTCTCTTCATCCCACATGGCAGAATGCGGTGCGAGTTCAGCGCTTGCAAATTGACGCGCCATGTCCTGAATCATCGTCTGTTCTTCGGTGAGGAGGAAGTGCATTTAATTAACGCCCTTTGTCCGCATTTCGAATTGCCGCATCGGCATAGCGTCGATGGTCTCAAATAAATCGTCTACATGTAGGGGGCCGTCCCAGCGACGTTTTACACCGCCGTCTTTGCCAATCAGCACATATTTGTCATCGGCTTTGCAGTCACTCGATCGGCGAAGCCACTTCGCATCCTTGGGCGAGACCGTAATCTGTTGAACTGTTGAGTTGTCTATGATGACGAGGTGAGTATATGAATCTGAAAGTTCCAAGATTGCCAAATCTCGTTCCGCAAAACCTTTCCAATCGACCTTGGGGAGTATACCTTCATATATTTCCGGTTGGGACGGACACGCGGCTAGGATCCGTCTGTCGTGTACGGAGTTAGACTTTGCATACTTGTCCGCCGACAGACCCGTTGTCGGTAGGGCTAGGCAGAGTAGGGTGGCGGCCAGTGCTAAACTTTGTCTCATATCTGATCCTACCCAAAATGCGGAATGATGAAGGCGCTGTCTTCGGTTTCGCCTTCGGGCCAGCGCTGGGTGACAGTTTTGACTTTCGTGTAAAAGCGCAAGCCTTCCATCCCATATTGATTGGCATCGCCAAAGGCAGAGCGTTTCCAGCCGCCGAAGCTGTGATAGGCGACTGGGACCGGAATCGGGACATTAATGCCGACCATGCCGACTTCAACGCGGTCCGCAAATTCGCGGGCGACGCGTCCGTTCTGCGTGAAAATCGCGACACCATTTCCATATTGATGCTCACTCGGCAGAGCCAAAGCGTCTTCAAAATTTTTCGCGCGTACGATTTGTAAGACAGGCCCAAAAATTTCGTCCCGGTAGGTTTCCATATCCGGCGTGACATTATCCAGCAGAGTGGGCCCGACAAAGAACCCGTTCTCATAGCCTTGCAGCGTGAACCCGCGCCCGTCTTTTAGGAGTGTTGCGCCTTCGGCAATGGCTTTATCGACATTGGCGTCAATGCTCTCTTTATGCGCCCGTGTCACGACGGGGCCATAATCGGCTTCTGGATCCGTGGAGATGCCGACGGTCATGGCATCCAGTTTTGGCATGAACGCCTCGAGGAATTTCTCTGCGGTGCCTTCGCCGACAGGTACGACAACAGGGAGCGCCATACAGCGTTCGCCTGCCGAGCCATAAGCTGCGCCGAGAATATCTTTTGCCGCTTGTTCCATATTGGCGTCCGGCATGATGATGCCGTGGTTTTTCGCCCCGCCCATACATTGCGCGCGTTTTCCGTTTGCCGTGGCGCGGGCATAGACATATTGCGCGATGTCGGAGCTGCCGACAAAGCTAACGGCTTTGACGGTCGGGTGGTCGCAGATTGCGTCGACGATTTCTTTGTCACCATTGATACATTGGAGCAATCCGACAGGCCCGCCTGCCTCAACGAAGAGCTCGGTCAGGCGCATCGGAACGGAGGGGTCTTTTTCTGACGGTTTCAAAATGCAGGCATTCCCCGTCGAAATCGCCATGCCGAACATCCACATCGGAATCATGGCCGGGAAGTTGAATGGCGTGATGCCGGCGACAACGCCCAACGGCTTGCGCAAGCTGTAGACATCAATCCCCGGGCCTGCACCGTAAGTGTGCTCGCCTTTCTGGCCGTGCGGAACGCCGCAGGCAAATTCAATCACATCAATACCGCGCATCACGTCGCCGCGCGAGTCGGCAATGACTTTGCCATGTTCGGAGCTGAGCATATGGGCGAGGGCTTCCATATTATCCTCAACTAACTGTTTATAGCGGAAGAGAATACGCGAGCGTCTCTGCGGGTTTTCCTGCGCCCATTTACGCTGCGCGTCTGCGGCAGTTACAACGGCGGCATTCAATTCAGCCGGAGTAGCCATGGACACTTTGGCTTGGACTGCGCCTGTATTTGGATTGAAAATATCTTTGAAACGCCCGCTGGTGCCCGCCACGCGTGCGCCGTCAATGTAATGTCCGATGGTTTTCATATCATTCTCGTTTGCGATTGGCTCTTCTGCTTTGTGCTTATATTCGGTCTATGCCTGAGATGCCAGCTGGGAAAGCGCGAGGTCCGGGGCACAGTCTTTCGGAACAAGCGGGTTTGCGAGGCGTATTTTCCATATCATTCAGAGGAGACCCAACTGATGCGCCGATTGACCTTATTCCTGACAGCTCTCGCCCTTCCTATAACTCTGGCTGGCTGCGGGGCAAACAACACGCAGGAAGTTGCGGAAATCAACAATGATTGGACGGGCAATGAAATAAAAATCGACGCGTTTAATGACGAAAAAGTCTCTGGCGTGACCTGCCATATGGCCCATTTTGATCGCGGCGTTTATGATCGGTTGAAAAAAGGCTCGTGGTTTGAAAACCCATCCAACGGGTCGATAAACTGCGTCCAAACCGGACCAATTATCGTCGGAGATATTGATACTGACAAAAGCGGCGAAGAAGTCTTCCGCCAGCGCCAATCTCCGATATTTAAAAAACTAACGGTCCGCCGCGTCTATGACCGCGAAAATGACACGCTGATTTACCTCGTCTATTCGCGCCGCGTTGTGGACGGGTCCGCGAAAATGAGCATTGCCAGTGTCCCGCTATATGGGGATGACGTCACGTGGACGCGCGGTAAACCTTAGAGATCTAAAGCTGCGCGTCGCTCTTGGGCCCAACGTTCCTCCAAATGCTCACGGGCAATTTTCACGTTCCGCAAATTTCCTCGCCAGCCAACATCGAATAAGTCGCCGATAACCGGCACCAGGCCTATTATCCAGTCAATTAAAATATTGCCGCCCATTTGGGTTAAATGCCGCTTCGGCATTTCTATTTTATGCGCACCAGCCACGATATAGCCTGCCACCCCTAGGCTGATTGTGTCACCGATACCGGGAATGAGGCCTACAAGTGTGTCTAGGCCAATTGGAATCGGCAAAAAGGGGATATTAAATTGCGCATCCATGAGCTTGGCGAGCGATTCCAAATGGGCAAGTTGCGCAGCCTCGCGTTCATGTTTCTCGTCCAAAGCATCCAGTCGCATTTGCGCGGCCGGAGATATGATTTCGGGCTCGGATATCGTATTATTGGACTTGTTATTGGACTTGGGCATAAGAAACTCCGGGTCACTTGACCCAGGGTCTTAATGTATCAAATCACTGAAAGTTCCTAGCCTTCCCTAACTTGCAATGTGAACTAACCTGCAATTTGGAACATGTCGAAGTTCTCATTCATCGCCACAGAGGCGATAAGACTTGAGGACTCGGCACAGGCTGCCACCTCAGCGTTCACTGTATTGGACGCCTTTCGCCAGCTGAAAATTTTAGACAGAGGGGATCCGGCGGGGCAATACCATCGCCGGACCGAAGGGTCCCATTTCGCCCCCAGCCGTTTGGCCAGGTCGCGATCCTTATAAGCTACATTCAGGTAGTGTTTTGTCGTTGACTTGGTTGCCATGACATCGCTCCATTCTCGTTCCGTGATTAGAACATAAAGAGAACAGATGGTCTTTACAAGGGATATATTGGGGTCTATATACTTGTGTGACCCATTAATTGCAGTCTCGATTAGAACAAAAAAGAACAAAAAACATAAATGTTCTGTTTTTGTTCACTAAAAGTCTGGACTAAATTCCTAATTTATGAAAAAGACTACAATTTAGGCGTCAATTCCGATTCTTGGCGCTTGCGCGAACGGCTGCGTAAGACTACACGCTGTGACAATGGAATCGGTAATTCGAAATATTGAAGAAGAGCGCGCCAATTTAATGGGCGAAATAGAGCGCCTGCGCAAAGAGCAGCAGGAGCGCATAAGGGCGCTATCAACCCTTATGGATAAAGTAAGTCGGCTTGATAAGGCTATGGCCGCCATCAAGGGCGAGCATTTAACCGTGTTCAAATCAGTTCGTAAATCGGACAATGCGCTAACGATAAAGAAAATGGTCTTGGACGTGCTGAGCAAAAAACCCAAAGGCCTAGTCGCCCTCGAAATTCTCAAGCTCATAAATGAGACTTTTGATAAGTCCTATGAAAGAACTAGCCTGTCTCCGCAGCTGACGAGGTTGGCGAAAGAGAATAAAATCCACAGAGTAAACAAGACGTGGATATATG
>CALFWV010000138.1 GCA_937927825.1 uncultured Caulobacterales bacterium
GAAACTCGCGCCAAATATGTTGGGATTGGCTCTGCGGGAAACCATGCGCACGGGTGGCATGGCCGCTTATGAGCCGATGCTCGAAATGGCTGCTCGGGGCTCGTCCTTAGAGAAAGGCGCGGCTGCTGGCGCGCTTGCGGCAACGCAGGATGAAGCCGTTTATCAAATGCTCTTGACGGATGTAGTTTTGGCAGAAGACAGCCCTTTAACGGGCCGTCAGGCCGGAACCGTATTGAACGGTCTGCTTCGCTCTCAGAAATTTGGGGATCAAACTTGGACTTGGTTCAAGGCGAACCTGCCGAGCTATGTTAAAAAGGTTCCGGATGTGCGCAAAGGCGGCTTACCCGGCTTGGGCGGAAATGCTTGTTCTCAGGAAGGGCGTGATGATGTGCAAGCCTTTGTCGAAGCCAATGCTGAACTTATGCCCGGATATGAGCGCAGTCTGCTGCAGACATTAGAGAGCATCGAACTTTGTGCAGCCTTGAAAGAGGCAAAGGCCGAGGACATAGCTTCGGCCTTGAAAAACCGCTGAAGCGATAAATTTTCCTACCATTTTTGGCGACGAGGAACTTTTCAGTTAATTGGACGTTATTCGGGGTGCAACACATAACTAAGGAAAATCTTATGGCAGATAACAGCGGCGGCGGAAAAGGCCTTTACCTAATTACCGGCGGTCTGGTTGTGGCGGTGGCTATCATGGCCTACTTCATGTTTGCGCCGAGCAATGATCCGGACCTTGCGATTGATTTCGGTGAGGGCGGCATTGAAGTAGAAACAAACTAAAACTCGTGTGAGAGATATCGAAAAAGCCCGGTCAGTGACCGGGCTTTTTTATTCTGCGGCGTCTTGGAGGGGGACGTCCAAACGGTTGAGCATTTCTTTTGGTATGACCTGCCAGAACTTTGTTCTCGCGAAATCCCATTCCGCAAGAAGCTTCATCGAAAACGCACTACCTGTTTGCTCAGCATGTTTGCGGATGAGGCCCAGGCATTGTTCTTCATAATGCTCGCTCCCGAAACGTTGCCAGACGACGCTATCCGGATTGACGGCTTTCTCAAACTCGTCCTCAGAGTCATAAAGATAGGCCATGCCTCCTGTCATTCCCGCGCCAAAGTTGTCGCCGACAGAGCCAAGCACAACAACGACGCCGCCCGTCATATATTCGCACCCATTTGTGCCGAGGCCTTCGACGACAGTTTCCGCACCGGAGTTTCGGACGGCAAAGCGTTCCCCCGCTCGGCCGGCGGCCATTAATGTGCCTTTGGTTGCACCATAGAGGCAGGTGTTCCCGATAATGGCAGAGGTATGCGCATCGATTGGCGTGCGCCCCTGTGGAGCCACGATAATTTCTGCGCCCGATAGGCCTTTTCCGACGTAATCATTCGAGTCTCCGTCCACGACGAGCCGTAAACCCGTCATGCCGAACGCGCCAAGTGACTGCCCGGCGGAGCCGCGCAAACGCACAGTGAGGTGGCCTGCAGGCGCCCCCTCCGCACCAAATGTTTTGTAAATATGCGAACTCGTCCGGGTACCAACGGCACGATGGGTATTTTGGACAGCGTAGGTTAGATGCGTTTTCTCGCCGCGTTCAAATAACTGCGCTGCATCTTTGATGATTTGGGGGTCTAATGTATCGGGAACTTCCGTACGACCTTGGCGGCTGTCTACCACGCGCAGGCTGTCCACTTGGGCTAAGACAGGATTAAGGTCTAAATCGTCAAGGTTCTCCGCTCCGCGGCTAACTTGGGCGAGCAAGTCCGTCCGTCCAATGATTTCATCAAGTGTCTCAAAGCCCATGGTTGCAAGGATTTCGCGAACGTCCTCAGCGATAAAGGTCATCAAATTAATGACTTTTTCCGGCGTGCCAGTAAATTTTTCGCGTAGGGCTGGGTCTTGGACACAAACGCCGACAGGGCAGGTGTTGGAGTGACACTGACGCACCATGATGCATCCCATTGCGACCAAGGATAATGTGCCAATGCCATATTCTTCTGCGCCCAATAGCGCGGCGATGACAATATCGCGCCCGGTCTTTAATCCGCCATCTGTCCGCAGAGTGACTTTATCGCGCAAGTTATTCAGTGTCAGAACCTGATGAGCTTCGGACAGTCCAAGTTCCCATGGAATGCCTGCATATTTCAAACTGGTATTCGGAGATGCGCCCGTGCCGCCATTGTGACCGGCAATCAGGATTGTGTCGGCTTTGGCTTTCGCCACACCCGCGGCGATTGTTCCGACACCGGAGCTGGCGACAAGTTTTACGGCGACGCGTGCGGTGGGATTAATCTGCTTTAAATCATAAATTAGCTGCGCCAAGTCCTCAATGGAATAAATGTCGTGGTGCGGCGGCGGCGAGATTAACGTCACGCCGGGTGTGGCATTCCGAAATTTCGCAATCATCTTCGTCACTTTAAAGCCGGGCAACTGTCCACCTTCGCCGGGTTTTGCACCTTGTGCGACTTTGATTTCAATCTCGCGGCATTGGTTCAAATATTCAGCGTTCACGCCAAACCGACCTGAGGCGATTTGCTTGACCGCAGAATTCGGATTGTCGCCATTAGGCAAGGGCTTGTAACGCGCCCGGTCTTCGCCGCCTTCACCGGAAACAGACTTTGCGCCTATTCGGTTCATCGCAATATTGAGCGTGCCATGCGCTTCCGGAGACAGCGCACCAAGTGACATGCCCGGTGTGCAGAAACGGCGGCGGATTTCATTTACCGATTGGATGCGGTTGAGGGGCAAAGCTTTTCCCGCAGGTTTGAAATCTAGTAAATCGCGTATTTGAATCGGGGCTTGGTTGTTTACAACATCCGCATATTTTTGATAAAGTTCGTAATCCTCGCGGGTGGTCGCCTCTTGAAGCATATGAATCATATCCGCTTGATAGGCATGGCGTTCGCCTTTGGCCCGGACGCGGTAAAGGCCGCCTACGGGCAGACGCACAGCGGCGGAGTCATAAGCCAATTCATGAGCTTCGACGATTTTGATTTCCAATCCGGCGAGGCCAATGCCTGAAATTCGGCTTGTCATACCCGGGAAGTTTTCCCCTACGAGTGCACGGGAAAGTCCCAGTGCTTCAAAATTATTTCCGCCGCGATAGGAAGAAATAACTGAGATACCGATTTTGGAAATAATTTTCAGTAATCCGCCTTCAATAGCCTTTTTATATTGGGCAACCGCTTCATCTGTAGACATGTCTAACAGTCCGCGATTCACGCGATCAGACAGCGAGTCTTGCGCCATATAGGCATTAACCGCCGTCGCGCCGGCGCCAATCAAGACGGCAAAATAATGCGTGTCGAGACATTCTGCGGACCGGACAATAATGGAACAGGACGAGCGCAAGCCTTTCTCTACGAGGTGCGTTTGCACCGCGCCCACGCAAAGGATGATTGGCGCTGCCGCTTTGTTTTCGCTCGTAAACTCGTCCGATAAAACGATGTTTTCGACGCCATCGCGAACGGCGTCTTCAGCTTCCGATTTAATACGGGCTAATAAAGCTTTGAGCGTGCGCCCCCCGGGTTTAAGTCTGGCTGCTTCCGGGTCAAAGGTGCAGTCAATGACGCGGACCTTTTTCTTGCCCACCAATTTGACGAAACGATCATACATCCCTGTCGTCATGACTGGGCTTTCCAGAACCAGCATTTCTTTGGTTTGCGTGCCGGCCTCGGCCAAAATATTGCGTAAGTTACGGAACCGTGTTTTCAGGCCCATAACGCGTGTCTCACGCAAGGGATCAATCGGCGGGTTTGTAACCTGACTGAAGTTCTGACGGAAGTAATGTGAGAGCGGGCGGTAAATGTCAGACAAAACGGCGAGCGGCGTATCATCACCCATTGATCCAATGGACTCTTTACCCATTTCCGCCATTGGTGAGAGGATAAGCTCCAAATCTTCTAGCGTTTGCCCGCAGGACATTTGACGCCGGGCAAGGGCTTCGCCGGACAGGTTGATGTTTTCGGGACCTGCTAATTTCTCGTCGAGATTAATCGATTTTTCGAGCCATTTTCGATAGGGTTTTTTATTCGCGAGCTCGTCGATAATTTCGGTCGAATTATAAAATTTGCCTTCCTCCAAATCGACAGCAATCATACGTCCAGGTTTTAACGCGCCGCGCTGAACAATTTCAGCCTCGTCCATGGGGCACATGCCGGTTTCTGAGCCGACAGCGAGGATGCCGTCTTTCGACAGGGAATACCGCAATGGACGCAATCCATTGCGGTCCAAACCCGCCATAACCCATCGGCCATCATAGGCCGCAAGGGCGGCAGGGCCGTCCCATGGCTCCATCACGGCGTTGCAATATTCGTAAAGCGAACGCCAGCTTTCGGGCATCAGGTCACCGCGTTTTGAATAGGCTTCAGGCACGAGCAATGTCTTTGCCATCGGGGCTGTGCGTCCGGCGCGAACAAGGAGTTCAAAGACGGCGTCCAATGCAGCGGAATCTGAACTACCTTTCTGAATGACCGGTTTCACATCTACGGATCTCTCCGAAAACGCCGAAGACGCCATTTTGATTTCGTGACTCTTCATCAAATTCACATTGGCTTTTAGCGTGTTGATTTCGCCATTATGCGCCAACATGCGGAAAGGCTGCGCCAGTTTCCAAGACGGGAATGTGTTAGTTGAAAAACGTTGATGATAAATCGCGGCGCGAGAGATGAAGCGCTCATCTTTCAGATCCGGATAGAAATTATCAATATCCTCGGCAAGGAACATGCCTTTATAAATAATTGTCTGAACCGATAGCGAGCAGACGTAGAAACTTGGTATGGCAGCTTCGATGACGCGTTTTTCAATACGCCGCCTTACGATATAGAGTTCGCGCTCTAGGGTATTCCCTTTGCGGCCTTTGGGGTCGCGGAACATGACTTGCTCGATGCCAGGACGCGTGGCTTTCGCTTTCTCGCCGATGATGGACACGTCAATCGGGACCTGACGCCAGCCGTAGATGTAGAAGCCTTCTTTGAGAAGCTCAGTCTCGACAATAGTCCGAGCCGCTTCTTGGGCTTTAAAATCTGTGCGGGGGAGGAAAATCATCCCGACGGCAATTTTCACATTGGTTGGTTTGTGACCCGTCCGTTCGACTTGCGCGCGGAAAAATTTCTGGGGAATATCCAGGCGAATACCCGCGCCGTCTCCAGTTTTACCATCCGCATCCACCGCCCCGCGATGCCAGACATTTTTTAGGGCTTGAATGGATTTCTCGACGATATCCCGTCGCGCTGATCCGTCGACAGAAGCGACAAGGCCTACGCCGCAATTTGCATGTTCATGGGCCAGGTCATAGGCGTTTGCCGCAATCAAAGCGTCGCGCTTTTTTGAGTAATCGTTGAGCCAATTTTTTTCGGTTTGGTCGGTCATGCGTTTTCTGCTTTGTTTTGGGCGACTTTTTCTAGGCGTTCCATGAATTCTTTTATGACTTGCGCTTCTGTCTTGTGCGGCGCGTCGGTTTGAACAGCGTAATATTCGGGCGCGCTATCTGTGAAAATATGTGCGTCGAGTGAAATGCCGGAGGAGTCTTCCAGCGCGCCGAGGCTGACGCCTATTTTTTCTGGGTGGCTTTGCAAGCGCCAAGCGATAGAGGTACCGCATTCCGCGCAAAACCCACGTTCGCCATGGTCTGACCCGCGATACCATTTTAGGGTTTCAGCGGTCTCCAATGTTACGCCACCTTTGAATTGTACCGCATAATAAGGACCGCCGCCGTTTTGACGCCGGCACATGGAACAATGGCAGGCGTCGGCTTCAATCACATCGCCATGCGCCGTGAAACTTACGCCGCCGCAAAGGCATTTTCCTGAACGCTTAGTCATTCCGCCGCTTCCAGAACTTGTGCGCGCTCCAACCCGCGTAAGTATTTATGCATGTGGGCTGCGGCGTCGCGGCCTTCGCGGATTGCCCAGACGACGAGGCTTGCTCCTCGCACAATATCGCCCGCAGCATAAACGCCCGGTAGATTTGTCTCAAATGTGACTGGGTTGACGCGCAATGTACCCCAGCGCGTGACTGTCAACTGCGGAGACAGTGTTTTCATATCTTCCGGCATGAAACCAAGAGCTTTGATAACAATGTCTGCATCAACGTCAAATTCTTCGCCAGTTGTCTCCGGGGACTGACGACCGGAGGCATCTTTCGGGCCTAAGCGCATGCGGTCCGCGCGGACTTTTGTGGCACGGCCTTTTTCGTCATGAACAGCTTTTGGCGAGGCGAGCCATTCAAATGTCACGCCTTCTTCCTGTGCATTAGCCGTTTCGCGGCGAGAGCCCGGCATGTTCGCATGATCACGGCGGTAGAGACAGGTGACCGACTCTGCGCCTTGGCGGACGGCGGTCCGTACGCAATCCATCGCGGTATCGCCGCCGCCAATGACGACAACTTTTTTTCCTTTCGCGGGTTCCGCACCAACATCATCGCCCAAGCCGCGACGATTGCTGTCAATCAAGAAGTCAAGCGCCGGTGCAACGCCATCTGCGCCGCCGCCCGGAACAGATAAATCGCGCGCCGCATAAACCCCTGTTGAAATCAATACGGCTTGATGTTTCTCGCGCAGTTTTTCAAAACTTATATCAACACCGACATCGCAGTTCAGGACAAATTCAATCCCGCCGTCGGACAGACGTTTGACGCGGCGTTCGACAATCATTTTGTCGAGTTTAAAGTTGGGAATACCGTAGATCAGTAGTCCACCTGCGCGGTCATGACGGTCATAAACGGTCACCTGCCAGCCTTGCTCTCGCAATTGTTCTGCGGTGGCAAGGCCTGCAGGACCTGCCCCAATAATGCCGACTGACAATGCCCGTTCGCGTTTCGGGGCAAGCGGCTCAATCCAGCCCTCTTGCCAAGCGGTATCTGACAGGAACCGTTCAACAGAGCCAATCGTGACGGTGCCGTGTCCTGATTGCTCTATCACGCAGGACCCTTCACACAGACGATCCTGTGGGCAGATGCGTCCGCAAATTTCCGGCATATTATTCGTTGCGTTGGAGACTTCCCAGGCTTCCTGTGTCCGACCTTCAGCAGTGAGCTTCAGCCAATCCGGAATGTTATTCTGCAGCGGGCAATGATTCTGGCAAAATGGGACCCCGCACTGACTGCAGCGTGACGCTTGCTCTGCCGCTTTTTCGCCAATGTAATCGCCGTAAATTTCCAGAAAGTCTTCATTTCGGACATTTGCGTCACGCTTTACCGGCATATCGCGCTCGGTATTTACGAACTGCAACATCTTACGCTTTGCTGTGGAGATTGTCTTTTTTTGGTTGGCCATGGGGGCGGGTCCTTGATTTCTGCACGGCCTATACAGCGAGTTTAGAAAACAAACAAGATGCGACAATTTGTCAATACAGGATAGAATAGAGAAAATTATATCGGCTTATCATTTTGTTTTTATTAGAAAATTTTTCATATACTCCTTTTAGGGTTCTAGGTTTCAATTTTATCACCTAGAAAAATTATCTGTATTAAACCAAAATCATCAACAGAACTGTCTTTCGTCCAAATAAAACCTTAACTCTGTTTCCATATGGCGGGAGCATGACCTGGTTCCATCTGATTATAATAGCGCTCATCCAAGGGCTTACGGAGTTTCTGCCCATCAGTAGCTCTGCTCACTTGATTTTGCCTTCGCAACTCCTCGGCTGGCCGGATCAAGGCCCGTTGATTGATGTGATGGCACATTTTGGGTCTCTCTTTGCGGTGCTCCTATATTTTCGCCGCGATGTTGTTGATATTTTGGGGGGCTGTTTGGATCTTCTGCGGCGTAAATTGAATACAAACAGTGCTTTGGCGCTCAATCTCATCATCTCAACACCGCCGGCCCTGCTGCTGGGTTTCCTTTTGGCTTCGCGGGGTTGGGATGACCTCTTGCGGTCCCCGCTTATCATTGCCTTCACGACTATTTTCTTTGGCGTCCTCTTGTGGCTCTCTGATGTCAAAGCCAAATCGGACAAGCCCGTAAGAGACCTCACATGGGGCGGGGCCGTCACTTTGGGCCTGGCACAATCTTTGGCGCTCATTCCCGGGACATCACGATCCGGTATTACTATGACCGCCGGACGCACATTAGGTCTGTCCCGTGAAGCCTCTGCCCGTTTCTCTATGCTCATGAGCCTACCCATTATCGGTGCGGGCGGTCTTTATGCCATGCTCAAACTGATAAGCGCGGAGCCGACCGCCCAATCCGCAACTCTGATGAACGGGCTTGTTGTGGCAGGGCTATCTTTTATTACGGCCTATGCCTGTATCGCGCTCTTTATGAAGTGGGTCGGGCGCATAGGATTTTTCCCTTTCATGATCTATCGCCTGATTTTAGGCGCTGGATTATTGATTTGGGTTTTTGCCGCCTAATCATTTTGTAATGGCGAAGAGTGAATTCCGCGATTGTTCAACCCTTTAACCGAGATTACACGCAAGCTGTGAAACGCCTTATTTTCCTTCTCTCTCTATTCGGCGCGGTCCCGGCTGCTGCGCAAGTTGATACGGCTGAAATTGACCGCCGTGCGTCGCTGCTTATGACGCAACTCGAAATGACCGGTCTCGCTGTCGCAGTCGTGGAAAACGGAAAAACAACTTTTGCAAAGGGATATGGCGAAACTTTGCGGGACAGTGGCCAAATGGTGACGCCGGATACGGTCTTCCGCTGGGCCAGCGTGTCCAAAGGTATTGCGTCCAACACTGTGTTGTCTTTGGTCGAGGAGGGTAATTTAAATCTCGCGGACTCCGCGGAGGCACTTGCACCGTCTCTGGACCTGCCCGGGCCGCGGAGCCGGGACGTCAATCTTGTCCACCTTCTGTCCCACCAAACCGGCATTGTTCGGAATGCCTATGACACACGTATTGAAAGCGGCAAAGGGGCCAAGCCGACCCGCACAGAGCTGTCTAAGCTTGGCGTCCTATGCGCCCCCGGGACGTGCCACACCTACCAAAATGTCGCCTTTGACGCGTCGGCAGAAATTATCGAGCGCCAGACCGGCTTGCCCTATAAGACTGTTGTACAAACACGCGTCTTTGATCCGCTGGATATGGAGAGCGCCAGTGTGACTTTAGAGGGCCTTACGACCAGCAAAGACTGGGCGAAACCGCATGGCCGCTATGGCAAACGCATCGACAGTGTGAAGCCAACCTATTACCGTGTCCCGGCTGCTGCCGGAGTTAATTCCTCCGTCCGCGACCTCGCCAAATGGATGACGGCACAATTTCCGGAAAGCGGGAAAATACCGGCAGACCGTCTTTCGGCTTTACAAACTCCAATCGTTCAAACCCGATCAGAGCAGCGCTACATGAATCGCCGCTATAGTGATCTTCAAAATTCTCACTATGGCTTAGGTTGGCGTATTTATGACTATCACGGTCATAAAGTCGTCGGGCATCGCGGCGGCGTGCAAGGTTATCGCGCTTTGGTGATGTTCGATCCTGAAAAACAATCCGGCATCGCAATGCTGTGGAACAGCCCGCATTCCCGCCCCACAGGCCTGCAGCTTGAATTTCTGGACCAACTTTACGGCTTGCCCAAACGAGATTGGTTACGCTTGAATGAGAAGACCTAAGGCGTCTGTCGAGATTGCTTCGGGGTGGACTTATTTGGAGGGGGAACAATGTTCTTGATGATGCTCTGTGCTGAAAACACATTTGGATCATTCGTCGGTGCGCTGGATAATAAAATTACCTCAATAGTTTCTGTTACCTTTTGTC
Organism: uncultured Caulobacterales bacterium; assembly: GCA_937927825.1. Lineage (GTDB taxonomy): Bacteria > Pseudomonadota > Alphaproteobacteria > Caulobacterales > Maricaulaceae > Litorimonas. The sequence goes on from CALFWV010000138.1 coordinate 9,691, forward strand.
CCTCAAGGGTGCGGGCAACATCGTGTACGCCGACATTTATGCCGGACCGATTATAGCGTCCCCCGCCCAGACCAATTCCTAAATGTGTCGCTATCGCGTTTGGGCCATTATCATACGTCTCACCATTGATGATTTTAAAATGGCTATAGCCTTCATTTTCTGCAATTTGCGCCGCGCGAAGCAGGGCGAAATCTCGGGATTTATAGGCATCGCGGCTGGTGTAGCTGACGCGAAAACGGTCGTTTTGAATTTGCGTATTTCGGTAACCGAAATCGGAATTATAGGCTGGACCAAAGCCTTTGGGAGCAGAAGAGCACCCCGCCAACACAAGTATGGCCACGGAAGAGAGGATATGGTTTTTCATGACGGGTCCTTCGCAAAGCCAGGTTGACGCGTTGTGTTATGGCAAAGCTGAACCACGTATGAAACAGGCGCAACTTACTTTTCATCAATGCAAAGTCAGGCCCGGAAGCAAGCCGTTGGTTTTGAGTTGGGCCTGAAACCTAGAAATGTGGCACTCCGCGTCGCGTCAAAGCCCAACCAATATTCCCGCGAGGGCCGCGCTCATAAGATTGGCAAGACTGGCGGCGAAGACGGCTTTTACACCCATGCGTGCAATATCCGGCATGCGGTCTGGAATTAATGTCCCTAATCCTCCCAATAAAATGGCAATAGATCCGATATTGGCAAAACCGCAAAGCGCAAAAGATAAGACGACAACGGATTTTGGCGAGAGCGAGTTTTCTGCCTCAATTAAGGATCCGAAGGCGATAAATTCATTTACAACAAGTTTTTCGCCGAAAATGCCGCCTGCGAGTTGAGCTTCTGACCACGGGACGCCCACCGCCCACATTACGGGGGAAAAGACCCAGCCCAATATCATCTGCAAAGATAAGTCACCTAGACCAAACCAACCGCCGGTCCAGCCCAGCAGTCCGTTGACGAGGGCAATGAGAGAAATAAAGGCAATCAGCATCGCGCCAATGGCGACGGCAAGGCCGACACCATTTTGCGCGCCGACGGCGGCCGCCATGAAAATACTGGGGTGCCGCGGGCCGGTTTCCGCCATGGCATAAACAGCTTTGGCATTCTGAAGTTTTTCTTCTTTTGTGTCGGTTGTCGAGTCGGGCATAATCATTTTTGCCATTAATAAGCCCGCCGGAGCTGACATGAAACATGCCGCAAGAAGATATTTTGGTTCAATTCCCAACGCGATATATCCGCCCAAAACGGTGCCGGACACAGAGGCCAAACCCGAGACCATTATGGCGAAAAGCTCAGGTTTACCAATGCTGGGCAGATAAGGTTTCAGGGAAAGCGGCGCTTCCGTTTGACCGACAAAGATATTGGCAATCACGTTCAGGCTTTCCACCGGGCGTGTATCTGTCAACCAACGAATGGCCGAGCCGCCCCATCGCACGATGATTTGCATGATGCGCAAATGGTAGAGCACTTCCATTAAGGCGGCAAAAAAGATGATGATGGGCAAGACCCGGACTAAAAACGAAAATCCTTCAAGATCGGATAGGTTCCCAAAGACAAATCCGATACCAGCGTCGGCATAAGACAAGAGCGTCGAGACTTTGTTCGCGGCGAACTCGAGGACGCTTTTTCCAAAAGGAAGATAAAGGACAAAAATTGCAATTGCGACCTGTAGGGCGAAGCACGCACCAACGGTACGAAGCCGAATAGACTTTCTGTCGTCAGATGCAATCCAAGCGATGAAGAGGATTAGGACAATGCCGATTATACCAAATGCGCGGTGTTCCATACGGATTCTTTATAGTGAAGGTTTAACGTCCTTACGCGCCGGAATTCACCAAGGCCACGATGGATTCGACCACATCTGTCATATTTGATATATATTGTGTCTGATCAATAACCAGATCCGCATAGATTTGTGACGGGCTGACGAACGCCTGATGGGCGGGCTCTACTTGGTCATGGAATTGCCGCAAGACATCATCCCGAGATCGGCCGCGTTCCGTTGTGTCGCGTTCCAGGCGGCGGGACAGGCGCAGTTCCGGCGCACAGCGCATAAAGACGCTGTGGTCAAACACGTCTCGCAAATCAGCTTGGGCGAGAAGCAGAATGCCTTCCACAATGATTAGCGGTCTCGGGTTGCGCGGCTCTGTCGGGGTGCGGCGCTGATGCGTTGTGAAGTCATAATTGGGTAAGGCGACAGGTTCGTTACGTTTAAAAGCCAGCAAATTTTCGCGCAATAATTCGAAATCCAAAGCTTCGGGGATATCAAAATTGACCATGGGGGAGCCGCCGCGCTCGCGAATATCGTGATAATAGTCGTCTTGGCGGACCAAGCGGCAGGTTTCCGCCCCGACGTAATCTCTTAAATAGGCCGCCAGGGTTGATTTGCCCGAACAGCTTCCGCCCGCAACCGCCAATATGCGCGGAGAATCGGGTAGAGGAGACAGTGACAACATGGTGTGGTTTTACAGCAACAGCGCGCAAAAAAACACAGACTTTAAGGAGTTTGATTTTGGGATAATTTCTGACCCTTTAGCTGTCATTATGACAAAACTTCCACATTTATAGGGGTTTAGGCGCAATTTTAGCTGAAGCTGGGGGTGTGGGTAACTTGTCTAATCACGAGTGCTCACATTTGCGTGTCATAACACTGTCATATAACTCGCCCATACGCCGCTCAAATTTAACTGAACCAGATATGGGTCCACAAAAATGTACAAAAATTTCGCCTCCATCGGCCTTAGCGCCATTATGTCAGCGAGCACTATCGCCCTGACAACCGCATTGACACTCGCCGCGACAACAGGCGTCGCACATGCTCAGGTTACGTCCTCATCAATCACTGGCGCTGTCGTCGATTCTAACGGCAACGGCATAGCAAACGCGTCCGTATCTCTCATAAATACCGCGACAGGCTTTGCACGAACATTGACTACCGACGGAAACGGATCTTTCACGGGCCGTAACCTCCCAATCACGGGCCTTTATAGCATCACGGTCCGTGCTCCTGGGTTCCAAGGCGAAGTTGTTGAAGGTGTCGCACTTTCATTGTCCGACGATACGCAACTTAGTTTTCAACTGGACGGTGAAACTGCCGGGGGCGATACAGTAGTCGCCGTTGCGCAGCGTCAGGTCGTTGCAAATCTGGCTCTGGGTCCAAACGCTAGCTTTGGTTTGGAAACATTGGAGAGCGCGCCATCTATCAACCGCAACATTGCGGATGTCATTCGAATTGACCCACGTGTCTTCGTCGACGAGGGTCGCGGTGGTATCAACTCTGTTCAGTGTGTTGGTCAATCTTCACGCTTCAACTCAATTACGCTTGACGGAATTGCGCTGAACGACAGCTTTGGTTTGAACTCCAACGGCTATCCGACAGAGCGTCAACCTTTCCCGTTCGACGCCCTGGAGCAAGTTTCCGTTGAAATCGCACCCTTTGATGTGAAATACGGCGGCTTCACCGCTTGTAATATCAACTCCGTCACAAAGTCAGGCACAAATGAATTCCACGGTAGTGCATTTGTCGATTACACAAATGACTCACTTCGCGGTAAAAACGTCAAAGACGTCGATTTCGACTTCGGTAACTTTGACGAGTTTCGTTACGGTGTCGGTATTGGCGGCCCAATCATTAAAGATAAACTCTTCTTCTATGCCTCTTATGAAGGTCTGGACGGCGCAAACACATATCCGCAAACTGCGATTACTGTTGGCGATGGTGATTTCCAAATCAACCAAACACAAATCGACGAAATTGCACAAATCTCACGCGATGTTTATGGATATGAGCCTGGCTTTATTCCTGACAGCTTCGGCAATAAAGACGATAAAATTCTTGTAAGACTCGATTGGAACATCAGCGATGCTCACCGTGCGTCCGGTACAATCAACTGGAATGACGGTTTCAACACAGTTCGCTCCGATGGCGACACAGACGAGCTGGAATTCTCAAACCATTTATATGAGCGCGGGACTGAGCTTTTCTCATACTCAGGGTCACTCTTCTCGGATTGGACAGACAATTTCTCAACAGAACTTCGTGCGAACTATATTGACGTTGACAACCGTCAGGAAAGCATTGGCGGAAATGACTTCGGTGAATTCCGTGTTGTAACTGACAGCCCAACCGGTGTTGGAAGCGTTGACGTCTATCTTGGTGGTGATGACTCCCGTCAGGCCAACGACCTGAATTATACAGTCTTGCAGCTCTTTGCCCGCGCAAATTATTCCATGGGCGATCACAATTTCACATTTGGTGGTGAGTATTCAGAGTTGGATATCTTCAACCTCTTTGTTCAGCATACGGAAACAGAAATACGTTTTGACGATGTTTATGACGACCAAGGTAATTTCTTATTTGATGGAGTCGAAGCATTCCGTAGAGGTCTGGCATCACAGATTGAATATAACAACTCGCCAACACAAAACCCAAATGCCGCTGCGGCAGATTGGGGTTATGCTCTGAATACGCTATATG
>CALFWV010000139.1 GCA_937927825.1 uncultured Caulobacterales bacterium
GTCAATCTGATCATAGGCTTTGAAATCACCGAAATACTTCGTGATCGCAGCCGTTAGCGTCGTCTTCCCATGGTCAACATGACCAATCGTGCCGATGTTAGCATGCGGCTTAGTCCGCTCGAACTTCTCTTTTGCCATGTCGTATCTCACTCACATGTTGTGACCGCAGACACCACGCCTGTTCGGTCGATTAAGACTTTAGTAACGCCCACCCCCGACAAGGAGGTAAGCACCTGCCCCCTCCCAAAAGGAAGAGAATTTTGGAGCGGGCGGCGAGAATCGAACTCGCGTCATCAGCTTGGAAGGCTGAGGTCTTACCACTACACAACGCCCGCTGTGTTATTTTATTCGCTTTAGACGCATTCTTAAAAGCTGGTGGTGGAGGGGATTGGATTCGAACCAATGTACACATAGTGATCAGATTTACAGTCTGACGCCTTTAACCACTCGGCCACCCCTCCATTTAACAATCTCGCTGGTTAAACGGGACCTTACCTTGCCTCCAACAAAAAACGCTCTGTCACTCCGGGCTGAAGTCTGTTAGCCGCGTCGTTCACAGAGTCGATGTCTAATTTCGTTGGTCCTATAAAGATGAAAAATCCCTCGCGCAATAGCCAGTCGCAAAGAAAATCAGGGCGCAAGCCAGCTGAAAAATCGGGCGCGGGTGGCAAAAAAATGAACCTGCGCAGTCGCGGAATGAAAGGCACCCCCGCAAACGCGCCCAAACGCGCGGCAGGGACACGCTCTCACGGGGCGACCTCACTGCCGCGCTCGCCAAAAAAACGCAGTAAATCTCGACACGAAGGCGGGTCCGGTTGGATTTACGGCTCCCACGCCTGCCTCGCCGCGCTGTCCAACCCGCGCCGGACAATCCACGAACTGCTATTGACTGAATCAGCCGCCAATCGCCTCAAACTTCCCACGGGCGGCGTCATGCCGCAAATCGTCGACCCGCAACATATTGATCGCAAGCTACCTCGCGGGACAGTCCACCAAGGGATCGCGCTAAAATGTGCGCCGCTGGAATGGCCGGCTTTGGAAGTTTTGGCCGAAGCCGCGCCGAAAGACGGACTCATCCTCGTGCTCGACCAAATCACAGACCCGCATAATGTCGGGGCGATGCTCCGCCTGTCATCTGCGTTTGGGGTGACCGCCTTGGTCATGCAAACTCGCAAAGCTCCCCCTTTGGTCGGCTCGCTGGCGAAAGTGGCTGTGGGGTGTTTGGAGACGATTCCGATATGCCTCGAGACCAATATCGCCAACACGCTGCAAAATCTGCAACGCATTGGCTGGCAAGTGACGGGACTAGCGGGCGAAACAGAGCTAAACCTGTCTGACGCACTTCATTCCGGCACGAAGCAAGTCATCGTCATGGGCGCAGAAGGCCCCGGCCTGCGCGAGCGCGTCCGCAAAACCTGCGACCAGCTTGCGCGGATACCGATGAGCAGCCGCGCGGTCGCGGGTGAAGCCGAAAGCCTCAATGTCGCAACAGCGGCAGGGATTGCACTGTATGAAGCGCGGCGGGGTTAATCCTCGCCCATCGTAGCCAAATCATCCTCACCAATCCGAAACACTGTTGTCGCGGCATTTTTCGGGAGGGGAACGAAATCCTCTTTATCGGCGTCCGCCACATTCGCACGGCGTAATATCCGCGTTAGAACCATCACCAAAATCGCAGAGTAAATTCCCGCAATATAAAGAAAGAGCGCCGACGGTCCGAAAAGCGCCATAACGCCTGCCCCGGCGAAAGCGCCGAAAACGGCCCCTAACCCGTGCAATAAAAGCAGGCCGCCATTGGTCGCGATGCTTTCCGCCGGATCGGTCAAATCATTCGCGTGGGCCACGGACAGACCGAAAATTGGCAGAAGGACCGCGCCAAAGGCCGCCCCAATCCATAGGAGGTTCGACTTTGACTCCAACGCAAAAACGCCCATCGCGAGAGATGCCAGAACCGTCCCAAGACAGCAGGCCGCAATGACATAGCGGCGATCAATCCGGTCAGAGAGAAAACCCAAAGGCCATTGTGAAAGCGTTGCGCCAATAATGACGGCCGACATAAACAGGCCGATAATTTCCGGACCGTAACCGCCTTGCTGAACAAAAATTGGGCCCATCGACCAAAAGGCCGCATTTGCTAGACCTGTCGCCAACGCCGCCAAAGCCCCTACGGGCGACACACGGTATAGCGCGCGAATATCCAGCTTGGCCGCCGCAACAGGTTTAGGCCCTTGTGTTTTGGTCAGCGCAATCGGCACCAAAGCCAAAGACACCAAAATCGACACAATCGCAAAGGGCACAAAAGTCGTTGGACTGGCGAGGCCCAGCAGCGCGTTGCCAATTGTCAGCGCACCAAGGTCGACAACGCGGTAAATGGACAAAATGGAACCGCGCGTTTCATTCGTGGCACGCTCATTCAACCAACTTTCAATCACCATCGCCATGCCAGCAAAACAGAAGCCGGTGACGGCGCGCAGGCCAATCCACGTCATTGGCTCCACAAGGATCGCATGGGCCAAGGCGCTGGAGGACGCGATAGATGCAAGTGCGACATAGGTCCGAATATGACCTGCACCTGCAATCATGCGCGGCACATATCGGCAACCCAAAATGAACCCGAGATAATAGCCGCTCATTAAAACGCCAATCAGGGCTGTCGGAAATTCTTCTATCCCCGCGCGGACAGACAGCAGCGTGCCTTGCAAGCCATTGCCCATGTAAAGAACGAAGGAGGCCAGCAAAAGCGCGGCAATAGATTGAAGAGCTGTTTTCACCCTGCGCCCGTAATTGATTTTCAATAGATTGGCGAGAACAGAATCCAAGCAAACGTGCAAGGGTCGTTTACAAGATTGACGGGGATTTGACCTTCAATCTAATCAAAAAAAATCCGCCAGCGATGGCGGATTTAGTTTGAAATTGATAAAGCGCCTTTACTTGAGTTGCTTCTTTTTCTTGGAGGTGACGAGCACATCGCCCTCAACCTTCAGCGTGTCGACGGGAATAGGCTTTGGCACACGGTCGACC
>CALFWV010000140.1 GCA_937927825.1 uncultured Caulobacterales bacterium
GTTTTGGTGTGAGAACCAGAGAGGTGCCGGGACTTTAGGAACGAGAGCCGACCAGTAGTTCCAAGTGGGCTAACTCTGGGGTTTATGACTGGCCGTTTCTTCAAAAACCATCGCCGCAGAGCCGTTGATTAGTCTTACAAACCAATCGACACGTCTTCGCGTAAAACATTCTTCCTCTTTCCCTTGGTATTCCATCGGGAAGACAGCTCTGCGGGCACGTCCTGCTTTTAAAGAGACTTCGGCTGACCCGCCCTTTGACAGGATGATGGGCAGCGATGACTTTGGCTTGTCTGAATTTCTACACCGTCAAACTTATCCCCGATGATGGACGCAATTCATTGAACTGCGTGCCAAACACCCCTATGTCGTAGGTCACATATTTCCCGGACAACGACTCATGATTAAAATCCAACCTTCCTATGATTATGACGACTTAATCGTCAGTGGCGAGAAATCGCTATTTGGGCCCGGGAATGCCAAATTACCGCTTCCGCCTATGCTGATGCTCGACCGCATTCTCAATATGGATGAAACCGGGGGGGCTTATGGCAAAGGCGAAGTCATTGCAGAGCTGGACGTCAATCCTGATCTTTGGTTTTTCGAATGTCACTTCCAAGGCGACCCGGTCATGCCGGGCTGTTTGGGTTTGGACGCCATGTGGCAATTGGTCGGATTTTGGCTAGGCTGGACAGGCGGTCAAGGTCGTGGCCGTGCGCTCGGCGTCGGCGAAGTCAAATTTACGGGCCAAGTGACACCGGACATCAAAAAAGTCCGATATGAAATCGATCTTAAACGGGCCATCCGCCGCAAGCTCGTTCTCGGCATTGCCGATGGACGTATGTTTGCGGATGATGAGCTGATCTACCAAGCCAAAGACCTGCGGGTTGGTTTGTTCATTCCACCCACTGAAACTCCGGAAGAGGGTTAGAGATTATGCGCAGAGTTGTTGTGACAGGATTGGGTATTGTCTCTTGCATCGGGAATGATGCGGAAACTGTGGCCGCCAATCTAAAGGCCGGAAACTCCGGGATCGACAAAGATGAAAAGATGGCGGAACTGGGCTTTCGCAGCCAAGTCTCCGGCCGTCCGGATTGCGATTATAAAGCGATTATCTCCAAGCGGTCCTATCGTTTTATGGGCGACGCAGCCGGCTGGGCCGCCGTCGCCATGCAAAATGCAATTGAGGACTCCGGCCTCTCCGAAGACCAAGTCTCTCATGAACGCACGGGAATTATTGCAGGTTCCGGCGGACCGTCCTCATTAGAAATTGTCCGCGCGGCCGATATAACCCGTAAAAATACCAGCCCGAAACGCATTGGGCCATTCGCTGTGCCAAAGGCGATGTCCTCAACCGTCTCGGCAACGCTCGCGACACATTTCAAAATCAAGGGCGTGAACTATTCCATCACATCCGCTTGTACGACATCCCTGCACTGTATTGGGTCCGCGGTTGAGCAAATCCAATGGGGCAAGCAGGATATTATGTTCGCGGGCGGCGGTGAAGAACTTGAATGGTCTATGTCATCCCTGTTTGACGCCATGGGCGCGATGAGCAGCAAGTATAACGACAATCCAAAGCAGGCCAGCCGCGCCTTTGATGAAAACCGTGACGGTTTCGTTATCGCGGGCGGTGCCGGTATGTTGGTTCTCGAAGAATATGAGCACGCCGTTGCGCGCGGCGCAAAAATCTATGCCGAAGTGATTGGCTATGCTGCGACATCAGACGGCTATGATATGGTTGCCCCATCAGGCGAAGGGGCAGAACGAGCGATGCGCCTCGCTCTGGACACAGCAGGTCTGGAAACCGTGGATTACATCAATCCTCATGCGACCAGCACCCCCGTCGGCGACATTGCGGAAACCAACGCGATTGAACGCGTCTTTGGGCTGAACGGTCCCTATGTTTCGGCGACGAAATGTCTGACAGGTCACAGCCTTGGCGCCGCCGGTGTGCAGGAAGCGATTTATACCTTGCTGATGATGGATGGTAATTTCGTTGCTCCGTCAATCAATGTTGAAACGCGCGACCCGGAAATTCCGGCCATTAACATCGCGACTGAGATGGTCGAAACCGACGTCAAAACGGCAATGTCCAACTCCTTCGGGTTTGGCGGCACAAATGGTAGCGTTATTTTCGGCAAAGTCTAAACCTGACATCTCGTCGCCCGCAGCAGGGCGGAGAGATGGCCTTACGCGAATGAGAGAGACAACACATGGCAGATCAAGCTTTCCCAACCGGAACATTAATGGCGGGCAAACGCGGCCTCATTATGGGCGTCGCGAATAAGAACTCTATCGCGTGGGCGATTGCGCAGCAGCTCGCCGCGCAGGGAGCGGAACTGGCCTTTACCTATCAAGGCGAGAAATTACTACGCCGCGTAAAGCCCCTCGCCGAGAGTGTCGGTTCAGACACTCTGTTGGATTGCGACGTCACAAATGACGACCAAATGGACGCAACTTTCGCAGCCCTTGAATCCAAATGGGGCAAGTTAGACTTCCTCGTACACGCGATTGCCTTTGCCGGGAAAGACCAACTTGCGGGATCATTCATTGACCAAACCACGCGTGAGGGTTTTAAATCTGCGCTGGATATTTCCGCTTATAGTTTTGTTGATGCAGGACGCCGTGCCGCAGCGATAATGAATGATGACGGCGCAATGATTACGCTGACTTATCTCGGCTCTGAACGGGTTATTCCAAATTATAATGTTATGGGCGTTGCCAAGGCCGCTCTCGAAGCTTGCACGCGTTATATGGCGGCGGACCTTGGCCCGCGCGGCATTCGCGTGAATGCGATTTCTGCCGGACCGATAAAAACGCTTGCAGCGGCGGGTATCGGGTCCGGGCGTCATATGTTCCGGTTTAACAAAGCGGCCAGCGCGATGCAGGATAATACGGATTCAAAAGGCGTGGCGGGCGCCGCGCTTTATCTGCTGTCCGATTTAGGATTGTCTTGCACGGGCGAAACGCATCACGTCGACGGCGGCTTCCATGCTATCGGCATGCCGCAAGAAGGCCCGCTACGCGAAAGCCTCGCCGAGTAGGACTGGAAATTTCGATAATATGAGCCGCTTTCGCGCGGGCGGTTTATTCCGGCGGTGTCGACGGTCCGACCGTTAACATAGAAAATGTCGCTTGCGCATAATCACCATTGGCTTTGTCGACGTCCCAATCACCTGTGCCCGGGCAGCCTGCATACCAGAAGCCGCCGCCTGTTTTCGTGCTGCACTGATTGTAAATCCCGGCTTTGAAAAAGAGCGTATCCCCGCCGTAGCTATATTTATTATCTAATGCGTCCACATTTCCATAAGCATCGATATTATTGGCCAAGTTAATCGCATAATTCACATCGTCACGCGCGGGATGACGAAAGGTCAGGTACATTGTATTTTTATGAACATTCACAGAATAGCTAAACGCTTCCCCCAGCGCGATGCCCGCCTCGCCCGGATCGTCCATCGTCTTCCACGTATTTCCCCAGACCGGATAGGCAATATCCGTGCGGTTCGGATCGGGCTTTGGGAGGTTACGCTCATATGTCCAAAACACAGACCCCGTCTCATGGTCAGGGAATTTTTTATAATAAATCTTCAACGGCTCATTGCCGTACCCAAATCCAGACTTTGTATCCTCATATTTCGTCGCGTGAATTTGCCCAACCACCGCCGAATAAGCCGCTTTGGTTTTTCGATCACCCGCACGTTTGGCCACATGGTCGACATGAAGTGTGGCATCCATCCGGCCGCCGACCGAGCCAAATTTGTCTGAGTCTTTCCGAGCGAGAACCGCGAAGTTATTTGCGGCGCTTTGCGTCTTGATACGCGTATTTTTCCCGCGCAACATATACCGCAGCTCACTCCGCGTGTTAGACGAGTTTTTGGTTGTCAGCGCTTTGTTAGGGGCCGCAAATACCATGCGACCTTCGTCATCTAAAAAGAAGAAATCAGGGTGAGAATATTTTTTGAGTTTTTTAACACTGACCGTATCAACTTTTTTATCGCGGTTATCATCTGTCGGCACAGTGATATTCCAATGGCTCAGATCAAACCGGTCTGCGGGAACGGGCGTTTTATCTTTGGCGTGGGCCATCAATGAAAGCGCGAAGAAAGCGCCCGCAGCCGAGAAAGCGACGGCGACCCCACGGGCCTTTTCCGAAACAATAAAATGCATATCTCACCTCCGCCTGTTGACTGAAATGTGTCGGCACGGTCGGAAAAGGTCAAGCGCAGGCCACAGAATAGGTGAAGGCTACACCATTATCTCAGACGCCACATCGAAAAACACACGTCCTATTTTCTCGAATTTCGACGCAAGCGGGGACGAATATCTCCAAACCAATGCGATTTCCCGCTGAGCCAGAGGATGATTGATGGGTCGAACAATTAATTGCGGATCACGTTTGGCTTCCGATATCGCATACAGGCTGGGGAGGATTGCAACACCGCCGCCCATAGCAGCCATCTGCCGGATGGCGTCCAAACTTGTGCCTTCATATTCACCGCTCGTCGTCGCATTTGCTTGCGCCGCGATGTTTTTTACAACCGTCGCAAATTTATGCCCGTGACCCAGCGTCAGAAACTCTCGACCTTCCAACTCTTCCATTTCGACCGGCGCCCGCGAAACAGCCAAAGGGTCGTCGGGGGCGATACAAATATAAATATTCTCTTTGACAATCGACAAGGCTTTCGTCTCGGGATGGTCTTCCGGTGTGGAGATAATTGCGTCGAAATAGCCGGAAGACAGATGCTCCTGCAGATCAAGCGTGCGCTCTTCGCGAACAAAAAGCCGAAGTTCCGGATAGGATTTATGCAGGCGGCGCGTCGCCTGTGGCAACAGGTAAGGCCCAACAGTCGGCAGAACGCCCAGTTTGATTCTACCCGCCAAGGTGCCTTTGGCTTCACGGCCAAGGACTTTCATCTCTTCGACTTGGCGCAAAATCATGCGCGCCCGCGCGACGATATCTTGCCCAATCGGTGTCAACAAAGCGCCGTGTCGCCCCCGTTCCAATAAGGGAGCGCCTAATTGCGTCTCCATATCTTTTATCTGCGCGGACATGCTCGGTTGGCTTACGAAAGTTTTTTTTGCAGCCGCGCTAAAAGTTCCCGTCTCAGCGATTGCGACTAAATATTCCATCTGTCTGAGTGTTGGTTTCATGAAAGCATCATAACATCAACCTATATAAAATAAAGTTTTTTTATATTTAATCTATATATAGTTTTATCTTATTCGGCAGGTGCGAACAATAAAGGAGAAAACTATGTTTCGCTTAAACACGGCTCTAACGCAAGCCGACGCTCTGGCCTCACTTTTATTCTCAAATGAAAAAGTGAGCACGACGCACACATCTCGCGTGCGGGAAGCTACGCCTGTAACAGAGAGTTGTATTCCAAACCGTCGACGTCGCGCCCGCAGACATGTCGCAGCGGCGTCCGGTGAGCCATTGCGCTCAACTTGGTTCTAGCTCAACTTGGTTCTAAGAGAGTGCCAACTCTTAAAAAACCTCGATTTCACGATGAAGAGTGTTTTGGGGCAAATGTCCCCATCGGTCTCCAGAGATTGGAAAATACGAGCGAAAGACAGGTAAGTGAAACAGAGAAAAGTTCGGCAGAACTTATTAAAACCGCTGAATTTCATTTTTCACGGAATGAGGAAAAATCCGGAGTGGATAATCTCATTTCAGCCTATGAAA
>CALFWV010000141.1 GCA_937927825.1 uncultured Caulobacterales bacterium
CTCAATCCAAAGGCGGCCTCGGTGGATTGCTGGGCGGCTTGCTCGGCGGCGGCGCACGACGTCAACAAGTACAAATGCAACAACAAGCCAGTTCAGCCCATCAACAGGGCCTTGGCATGTTGGGCAATATGCTGGATGCAGATGGCGACGGCAGCTCCATGGATGATATTCTTGGGATGTTGATGAAGCGCTAATCTTCCGGTACCGCCCGCGCCTCAGCTAGGGGCCGGACGATTATACTCAATAAAAAAGCCCGCTCAAACGAGCGGGCTTTTCTTTTTTCAAGGACGACGTCAGCTGTCCTTACTCCTTCACGTCCCCACCGGGACTCATTCGCTCACCGGGCATGGCTTCACCATCGAGTGTGAGGTCACTGTTCAATCCATGCTCTTTATTGTAGCGAGCCATGTCTTCGCCCAGCGTATCCAGATGCATCATTCTCTTAATTAGCGGGCTAATCAGGATTAGCGCCACACCGACACCAACTGCCACCCAACCAATTGTGGAATAAACGTCCAGCACAATGCGCTGCGTTTCCGCGAGAGCCGCTTCTTCATTAAGACCCGCGAGTTTCTCCTCACTACTGGTTAGCTTTGCAATTTGCGCCGCAACGAAGTTACCTGCGCCTGAGGCCAAGAACCATGCACCCATAACCAAGCCGACCATTTTAGGTGTCGAAAGGCGCGTCATAGCGGACAAGCCAACTGGCGAAAGGCAGAGCTCACCTGTCGTGTGGAGCAGATATATCAAGAAGATAAAGATAACGGGGGTCATGTTACCAAGACCTGCCGCGTTCGCGCCCCAGACTAAAACAAGAAACCCAAGTCCGAGCTGAATGACGCCCAAACCAAATTTCGCGCCCGTGGACGGGTCGAGATTGCGTTTGGCGAGGAAAGCCCAACCCAAGGCGAAAATCGGTCCCAAGAAGACGATGTAAATCGCATTGAGGGACTGGAAAATTGACGCCTTTTGTTCCTGACCGAGAATGGTCGTATCGACTGCGCGGTCTGTGAACAAATTGAGCGAGGAGCCTGCCTGTTCGAAAAGTGCCCAGAATAAAACCTGCACGGAAATCAGGAAGAGCGCCGCCAAAATGCGGTTTCGTGCATGTGGTTCAAGCTTCGCTACGGCCCGATATACAATATACGCATAGACCGACACCATGGCGATCAGGAGTGTAATCCCGACCGTCGTCTCATCCCGAATCAGGAACCAGATAACGCCGATCCCAAAGAAAGACAGAATATAAATCATCCATTCGCGGCTCAGGACACCGCCAACTTTTTCGCGTAGATAAGCCGGATTAGGCGGCTCGCCCGCTCCTTGCAGCAGCGGCTTACCCCATACAAAGACAAGCAAGCCGGCTAACATTCCGATGCCCGCCAGTCCGAAACCATAGCTCCAGCCATAAGTTTCGCCCACGAAACCCGCAATCAAGGAACCGCCCGCAGCCCCGAGATTAATACCAACGTAAAAGAGTGTGAAAGCACTGTCACGGCGAATATCTGTTTTCTCGTAAAGCTCTCCGACTATGGCGGAGATATTCGCCTTCAGGAACCCTGTGCCTGCGATAATAAGCGCAAGGCTGAGATAGAAAATATTTAGGACAGTTGCATCGCGGAAGGCCGGGTCCGTGACCGGTGCGCCTTCAATTGCCATACCTGCATGGCCTAAAACCAGCAAGATCGCCCCTACGAGAATGGCTTTACGTTGGCCTAAATAACGATCCGCAATCAACCCGCCAATTACGGGCGTGATGTAGACTAAAGTCGTATAGGCCCCATAAATTCCATAGGCCTCGCCGTCGGTGAAGAGGAAATGTTTCGTCAGATAAAAAATCAGCAGGGCGCGCATGCCGTAGTAGGAAAAGCGTTCCCACATTTCGGCAAAGAACAATATGTAAAGACCCTTTGGATGCTTGCGCATCTGCCAAAGTGCATTGGCAAGTCCTACAACAATAAATCCTAACAGGATTGCAAAAAAATAGTTCATCTGAATTCCCCTAATTTTGTTTTCAATCTGTCATACGTTCTGCATGCACGCAATGGTATGATGTCGGCTAAGGTGCACAATGTTTCGAGACGCAACTGTGAACGCTTGAGATAA
This sequence comes from uncultured Caulobacterales bacterium, assembly GCA_937927825.1. Lineage (GTDB taxonomy): Bacteria > Pseudomonadota > Alphaproteobacteria > Caulobacterales > Maricaulaceae > Litorimonas. The sequence goes on from CALFWV010000141.1 coordinate 2,107, forward strand.
AACTTTGAGTGGACTAGGTGAGCACAATACGGCATGGCCGAGGCTTGATAAGGGATTCAGGTGAAGTTCACAGCGTTAAAAACTGTTTTCATGACAGCGGCTCTCGGCGCCCTAACTGCGCCTGCCGTGTCGCAAACGCCCTCGCCCTCTGTCGACACTGATTTGGCCGGCGAATCTCAAACCTTCACCCCGGATTATTTCACACAATTCGCTCCGCAAACGGCTGCTGATATGGTCGCTCGTCTTCCCGGATTTGAAATTCGCGGCGGTGAAGGCGGGGCGCGCGGCTTTGGCCAGGCGTCTTTGAACATTTTAATCAACGGACGCCGACCGTCCTCTAAATCCTCTGGCGCAAACCAAATCCTGGGGCGCATCCCTGCAAATAATGTGACGCGAATTGAGATTCTGGACGGTGCCACCCTCGATATTCCGGGACTGTCCGGGCAGGTCGCAAATATTATTGTCAAAACCGGAGAGCTTTCGGGCAGTTGGAACTATGCTTTACGCTTCGAGAAAGGGTCGCAACCCCAGCTCGGCGACGGAAACATTAGTTTTTCAGCGAAACAGGGCCGCTTGGAAATGGTAGGTGGTGTGGATTTGGGTCAATTCATCTTCACCGAGGACGGGGACGAGACATTCTTCGATGCGAACGGCAATGTTGTTCAAGACCGCGTAGAAAAACTGGGCTTTAACAGTCAACGCCCCTCCGCCAACTTAAATTTGACAATCCTGCGGGACAATGGAGACGTCGCCAACTTAAACTTATCCGGACGTCGTCAAAACCGAAATGTACTCGTGCAAGAGACCTTTGATGACCAAACCGATGATGCGTTGTCGGGCGCGTCTACTTTGGAAAATGGCGAAGATAGTGACCGCTTTGAAATCAGTGGGGACTACAGCTTGGACGCCCCGTTAATTGGGGAAAATGGCCGCCTGAAACTCATTGCGCTACACCGGACGGACACTCTGGACGTGACTAACCGATTCCTATTTGGAACGCCCCGCACGGGTGAAATCAACCAAACCTTCTTACGCGACGATATTGAGACCGAGTATATAGCCCGGGCAGAATATACGTGGAAAACCGGCAGCGCCAGCGACTGGTCTTTGGCCATTGAGGGCGCCCTTAACGCGCTTGAATCGGACACAGCCGTTTTTGGCGATGGATTGGAAAACACGGACGACACGGTTCGGGTCAAAGAAGATCGCGTCCAGACTAACCTCGCCCGCAGTTGGCCTCTTACTTCGACCCTCAATGCTCAAGCGTCAATAGGTGCTGAATATTCAGTCATCGACGTCACAACCAATGACGCTGACTCGCAGAGCTTTTTCCGGCCCAAAGGATTCGTGAATTTATCCCGCAAGCTAGACAACGATTGGACCTTACGGGGTCAAATCCAGCGGAGCGTTGGTCAGCTCAATTTTGGAACATTTGTAACAACCGTAAACCTCACCGATGGAACAGCAAATAGCGGCGGCAATATTGTGCCGCAACAAAGGTGGCAAACGGAACTCGAAATCGAAAAGCAAAATGCGACGGGCCTGTCCGGACGTGCTAAAATTTTCTACGACATAATCGAAGACCCTATTGAGCAAATTCTCTTCGACGACGGAACGCAAGGACCCGGAAATTTGGAAGACAATGCCCAAGCCTACGGGATTGAAGGCAATGTGACGTGGGTATTGGATGACATGCTGAAAGGTTTGCGGGTTTCCGCAGAAGGTATCGTCGCAGATAGTTCGATTCAGGATGTGGTCACAGGGGACCAAAGATCAACAAATAATCAAACGCTTTGGAATTATGAAATCGAGGCCCGTTGGGATATCGAAGGCACTCCTTTTGCTGTGGAAACTGAAATTGAACAAGGACGTCAGGCCCGCAGATTTCGGATTGAAGACATTGTCGAAAATCGTTTCAACGTGCCAGAATTTGAGGTCTCTTTCATTCACAAGGAATTATTTGGAATGCAATGGACCGCGAAAGTCCAGAATATTTTAGACTTCGAACTCCGGCGCGAAAGACTAATTTTCGACGAAACTCGTAATGGTGACTTGCTGTCCCGCGAACTTACACGCCGCACACGAGGTCAGCGATTCTCACTCGAAGTCACCGATACATTTTAATAAATACAATCCGTATAGGCGCGCATGATATCACCTGCCCACTCGCGATTGAATTTTGTGATCAGGCGATCGGCATTGGATCGTTTTGACGCCACCATCGCATCTAAATCTTGCAAAAATACTGTTTCATTCTCGCCGTGAGCGTTCATCTTACCACGCGCATTTAATCCGGCGCGGGAAATATCCAAGGCTTGTTTCGCCAGGTCATTGATTGTCCCGCCTTTAAACGGGGTTTGTAGTCCAAAGGTCGGAACCGTATCGCGCAAGGTCTGGCGATCTTCTGCGGTCCAATCTTTGACCATGTCCCAGGCCGCGTCCAAAGCCGTCTGATTATAGAGAAGCCCCGTCCAAAATGCCGGCATGGCGCACAGCTCGTCCCAATGGCCTGTATCGCAGCCGCGCATTTCCAAGAATTTCTTGAGACGAACTTCCGGAAAAATTGTCGAGAGATGATCTTCAAAATCTTGCATTGTCGCTGTTTGCCCGGGCACAACGTCCAAATCACCCCTTAGGAAATTGCGGAAATCTTTGCCCGCCGCATTCAAATATTGACCGTCCCGATAAACGAAATACATCGGAACCGTCAGGGCGTAATCAACATATTGTTCAAACCCAAAGCCTTCATCGAAAACAAATGGCAGCATGCCGGTTCTATCCGCATCTGTGTCCATCCAAATTCGGGAGCGGAAGGATTTATACCCATTCAACTTTCCATCCGTGAAGGGCGAGTTAGCAAAGAGCGCCGTCGCGATGGGCTGCAAAGCCAGGCTGACTCGAAATTTTTTGACCATATCCGCTTCGGATCCGAAGTCTAAATTCGCTTGAACCGTACATGTGCGGAACATCATTTCGCGGCCCATCGTGCCGACTTTTTGCATATAATCGCGCATGATTTTATACCGGCCCTTGGGCATAATCGGTACGTCTTCTAGCTTTGTATCTGGACGGAAACCCAGTGACAGAAAGCCCGCGCCGATTTCATCCGCGACTTCGCGAACTTCGCGGAGGTGACGCGAGACTTCCGCGCAAGTCTGATGGATATGCTCCAGCGGCGCACCTGATAGTTCAAGCTGCCCGCCGGGCTCCAGCGATACAGATGCACCGCCGCGTTTCAAGGCGATGAGATTGCCGTCTTCTAAGACAGGCTCCCAATCAAACCGTTGCAGCCCCTCAAGCATCGCCTTGATGGAGCACGGCCCCTCATAGGGCAGCGGCAATTTCTTGGCGTTACAGAACCCGATTTTCTCATGCTCTGTCCCAATCCGCCAATCGGCTTTGGGTTTGGAGCCTGAGGCCAGATACTCTATCATCTGCGCCTTATTCGAGATGGGCTGTGGATTTGAAGCGGAAGGACCTGACATGAGGCAGGGTTTAAGCCCGCTCGCGCTCTCCCACAAGGCGGAAATCGGCACTTATTCCAAACGAAAATGTGAATGAAGTGCCTGTCCTTGATTGCGGTTCGCGCCTGCCCCGCATATGACGCAGGCCAATATTGGATGTTTATCGAGATTTGACATGAAACTTCTCCTCATTGGCTCTGGCGGGCGCGAACACGCCTTGGCTTGGAAATTGGCGCAATCTCCCTTGGTCGAGACCCTACATTGCGCGCCCGGCAATGCCGGCATTGCCGAGGTTGCGGATGTCGTGGACATCAAAGCTGATGATATGATTGGCTTGCTCGCCCTGATACAGCGCGAAGCCTATGATTTTGTCGTGGTTGGACCGGAGCAACCCTTAGCAATGGGTCTGGTCGATGCTTTGGAAGAGATGGGCGTGAAAACCTTTGGCCCGACCGAAGCCGCGGCGCAGCTCGAATCGTCTAAAGCCTTCACAAAAAAGCTCTGCGATAAATATAATATCCCGACAGCTGAATACGGTGTTTTCACAGATATCAAAAAGGCAAAAACCTTTCTGAAAACGATGAAGCCCCCCTTTGTCTTAAAAGCAGATGGGTTGGCGGCCGGTAAAGGCGTTGTCATTCCAGAGACATTGAAGGAAGCCGAAGCCGAGTTGGAAGCGTTCTTCTCCGGTAGATTTGGCGAAGCCTCCAAAACGGTTCTCATCGAAGAATTCATGGTGGGACAAGAAGCCAGCTTTTTCGCAATTTCTGACGGTAAAACCGCGCTTCCCCTCATCGCGGCGCAAGATCACAAACGCGCCTTCGATGGTGATAAGGGCCCCAATACGGGCGGAATGGGGGCCTATTCGCCTGCACCGGTCTTCACAGATGATATCTTGGCGACGGTCATGGAGAGAATCATCCAGCCCACAGTTTACGGTATGGCCAGGGACGGGCACCCGTTCAAAGGCGTGTTATTTGCTGGCCTGATGCTGACAAAAGACGGCCCCAAACTCATCGAATATAACGCCCGCTTTGGGGATCCGGAATGCCAAGTTGTCATGCGACGGATGCAATCTGATCTTCTTCCTATTCTCCTCGCGGCAGAGGCCGGAACATTGGATAAGGCCGACGCCCCCGCTTGGTTCGACGAACCCGTCGCCAATGTGGTTCTCGCGGCAAAGGGCTACCC
>CALFWV010000142.1 GCA_937927825.1 uncultured Caulobacterales bacterium
CTCTCCCCGCCAATCATCGCGTCTTGGTAGTCGCCAAAGCTGGGCAAACCATGATCGAGGAAATACTCCAGCGCCTCCAATGCGCCGTCACGGGTCACGGCCCAGAAAAATCCATCCGCATTGCCGAGGCGCGTTTTGAAGCGCGTCTTGACCATCTCAATCACATCTTGCGTAATACCGTCGGGTTGAAAGTGTAACGGTTCAGGAAATTCCATATCGGCCTTGGCAGGCTTGCGGTTGTCCTTGTCGAAATTCCATTGCCCGCCTTCGGGTTTATCCCCGTCCATCAGCAGCCCCGTCTTGCGGCGCATCTCGCGGTAGAAATATTCCATACGGAATTGCTTCCGCCCTTCGGCCCACTCCGCAAACTCTTCTTTGGTGGCGATGAAGCGGTCGTCAAAAGTAATGGAGACGGGCGTATCCAACGCGGTCTCCCAGCCCTTCACCAATTCCAGCACGCGGTAGACGGAGGGCTCGCAGACGCGGATTTGGGAGACATCGTGACGGGTCAGTGCCCGCTTCACCTCGCCTGTGAAATCCCCCGCGTTTTCATCATCCGTCATCTCGACATAATCCACGGTCCAGCCCGCTTCGCGCAGCTCTTTGGCGAAATGACGCATGGCGGAAAACAGGAAGATAAGCTTCTTACTGTGATGGGGGACATGTTCCGCCTCATGCGCGACTTCCATCATGAGGATAACGGAATCTTCCGGGTCAGAGGCCGCAAGGCTGGAGAGGCCGTGGCTGAGTTGGTCGGCGAAAATGGGGATAAGCGTTTTGGACATATCGTTGATACGGCCCAGCGCCGCACATGTTCAAAATTTGTCACCGCTTAGGAGGCTGATGCGTATCGTCCACATGGCCCATAAGAAACCTAATTTGCCAACGAAGATATGTGTTGTCTGCGAAAAGCCGTTCGCGTGGCGGAAGAAATGGGAACGGGTTTGGGACGACGTGAAATATTGCAGCGAGCGTTGCCGCCGCCAATCGAAAAGCAAAGCCAAAGGAGAAGCAAAATGAAATTTGAAAGTTTCGGAGAGAATTTGCGCTGCGTTGTCGTCGGCAGTTCCGGCGGCATTGGCGCGGCCCTGATCGAGCAGCTTGTCGCTTCCGATCAGGTCGCCCGCATTCACGCCCTCTCCCGTTCCGGCCGAAGTCACCCCTCCCCCAAAGTCGCCAATCTCACATTCGATTTCACGGATGAAGACAGCCTGGTTGCAGCGGCTCAAGCCCTTCAAGAAGTGGCCCCATTCGATCTCATCCTCGTCGCGACGGGACTGCTGCAAGGTGAAGGCATATCCCCTGAAAAGAACCTGCGCGCGCTCTCGCATGAGGGATTCGCCAAAAGCTTTGAAATAAACACCATCGGCCCGGCCATGACGGCAAAATATTTTGTCCCGCTTCTACGGCGGGATGAAAAGGCTGTCTTTGCCGCGCTGTCCGCGCGGGTGGGTAGTATTTCAGATAATCGTTTGGGCGGCTGGTACGCGTACCGCGCCTCCAAAGCGGCGCTGAATATGGTTCTGAAAACATTGGCGATAGAAATTGGCCGTCGCTTCAAAAATCAGATTATTGTTGGACTGCATCCCGGCACGGTCGACACAGGATTATCCAAACCGTTTCAGGGCAATGTGCCGGAGGGCAAACTCTTCACGCCGGAATTTTCAGCCGAAAAATTATTAAACGTTATTGACGGCGTATCGGAAGATGACAGCGGTAATCTATTCGATTGGGCTGGAAAACAGGTCGATTTCTGAGCGTTCGCGCAAATATTTCGCGACAAAAGCTTTTGTGAGGTCGGCTTTCTTAGACCCGGCGGCCACATCCAGCTCCAGGACGAGCTCGCGCAGCGCTTCGACGGATCTTTCGCACTGCCGCAGCACAAAACTTACGACATCTTGCCCCACAACCCGCCCCGCTTGATCAAATAATTCCCGTAGGATGGGCTCCAAAGACGCCTCATCATGCTCAGCCAAGGTGAGAGTTGGCATGGCATTCAGCCGCGACTTCAAATCGGGCATGGACACACCCCACTCTGTCGGCGGCAGCGCGCTCGCCAGAACAAGGCCTGATATTTGCCCCGCCAGAGCGCGGTTAATGACATCGAACATGGTTGTTTCATCGACCGCCTCTGCGTCATCGATAAACTCTCCGCTATGTTTATTGCGCCAAGCTTGTCCCAAATGGGTCTTGCCCGATCCCTTTGGTCCCAAAATCAGGACAGCCGCACTTGGCCAGCGGTCACGCGCCCGCAGAAGGCTCACCGCTGCTTGGTTTCCCGGCGTGACATGAAAGTTAGAAAAACTTTGCCGCGCGGCGGGCCGCAAATTTAGCGGAATTTGAGACATAACGCCCGCGCTTAGGATCGTTTGAACACAAGTCCGAGTCTTGGGTCTTGCTCCACTCGGACGCCTTTGAACCGGAGTTCAGTCGCCAAACGGTCAATGTCCCCACCATAAGAAATGGTCATCAAAGCACCATCTTTTGACAGTGCATCCAGACGCGCGCCTTTGATTTGCGCGGAGGTATTAATGGCGTCCTGCAAGGCAATCCAATCCGAATGCGATCTGTAAAGGACAGAGACAGGCGTCGATACCACCTCGCTGGCAATAACGGCAGAGGCTTGTTTCCAATCGGCTTCCAAATGGGCAACAACGCGGTCTGCAAAGCTGTTATCTGCCGGGATCGGAGAAACATAGAAGCTCTGGCGGTTACCCGTATCCAGAGATATGTCTGTGATATTACCCGTGTCTTCAACAATCAGAATCTGGTTCAAACCATATTTCGACGCGAGCGCCTGTAATTCACCATCGGATGGGGAAGCGGACAAAAATGCGGCATCTTCGGCAGAGGCGGCCTGTAAAGGCGTCAGCGCATGGGCCAGACGCGGGTCCGAAAATACGGACTGCAGAGGATTGCTTCCGCGTAGACCGGAGTTGCGCACGACAACCAAACGATCGCGCGCCTGAGAACTTACCATTGTGAGGTTTCTATCCCGCAAGAACTGCTGAACTTGGGACGGGTTAAAGGCAACAGTGACCTCGCCGAGATAGCGATTGGCAGAGCGGCGCTCTTTACTCGGCTCCAGCGCACGGATGAGGCGCGTTACGGTTTCTTGGGTCAGCTCGGGCAGCGGATTGGCTGCGCGTTCCTGCTCTAGCGTCAATCGGTCAAATAAGACCGTCGCAGCGGCAATCTGGCCGTCTGCCATCGCTTGGATTTGCGCTTCAATCGCTGTGGAGGCTGTCGCGTCGACATTAATGCCGCCCACGGTAAACGGGTCTGCGGCCACAGCGCGGGAGGCCACAAAAACAAAAAGGGTGAAAACCAAAGGTAATATACGTGTCATGGGAGAGTCGATAGACCACTCAGCGCGCTTCGCCAAGCCCGCGCACAGCTTTCATGCAGCGCCGTCTTGCACAGCTCGCACGAAAGTGGTCCAAGCCCATAACTACAGCTATTAAACCACAGCCTTATATACAGGAACTTCCACATGGCCCCGAATTCCTCGGATGAAACAGGTCTCTCCTATGCCGACGCAGGCGTATCGATAGATGCCGGCGACGCCCTCGTTGACCGGATTAAACCCATGGTAAAATCAACACGCCGCAGCGGCGCGGACGGGACCATTGGCGGATTTGGCGGCGCGTTTGATTTGAAAGCGGCAGGCTATAGCGATCCCATCTTGATTTCAGGCACGGATGGCGTGGGAACAAAACTTCGTATCGCAATCGATACAGGCCGCCTCGACACGGTTGGAATCGACCTGGTTGCTATGTGCGCGAATGATGTGCTGGCCAATGGCGCGGAGCCGCTCTTCTTCCTCGACTATTACGCGACCGGAAAACTAACCTCTGATAATGCGGCGGCCGTCGTGTCCGGAATTGCAGAAGGCTGCCGGCAAGCCGGCTGCGCCCTCGTGGGCGGCGAAACAGCGGAAATGCCCGGTATGTATGAAGGCGATGATTTCGATCTTGCCGGCTTTGTTGTCGGCGCCGTTGAACGCGGCGCGATGCTGCCCCGGCATGAGGATATGGACGCGGGGGATATGCTAATTGGCTTGGAAAGCTCAGGACCGCACTCCAACGGATATTCCTTAATTCGCAAAATTGTCGACCGGTCGGGTTTGGATTGGAACGCCCCTGCGCCTTTTGCCGACGCGCCTTTGGCAGAAAGCCTGCTGACCCCGACACGTCTTTACATAAAGTCTCTGCTCCCCCTCATCCGCAGCGGTTTGGTCTCAGGCCTCGCCCATATTACAGGCGGCGGCCTCACGGATAATACGCCGCGTATGCTGCCGGACGGATTAGTGCCTGACTTTGACTTCGATGCTTGGGAACGCCCGGCCGTGTTTAAATGGCTGCAAGAGACAGGCGGTGTTGCGGAAGAGGAAATGCGCAGGGCCTTTAACTGCGGTATTGGGATGGTTCTCTGCGTGAAACCGGACGACATGCCTGCTGTCTTGCTACAGTTGGAGGATTCCGGAGAACGCGCTCATGTCATTGGACAATTAAAGCGCGTGGCAGGCTGTGTCTAAACGTATTGCGACTGCCGTTCTGATTTCAGGCACGGGATCAAATATGGTTGCGCTCATCGCGGCGGCGCAGGCGGAAACCTATCCGGCAGATATTCGCTTGGTGATTTCGAACCGCCCCGAAGCCGAGGGTCTACGCAAAGCCGATGCCTTGGGCGTTAACGCAATTTGCATCGACCACCGGGATTTTAAGACACGGGCTGATTTCGAGGCTGAGCTGGATGCAGCTTTACACGCTCACGGCATAGAATTTGTGGCCTGCGCCGGATTTATGCGTGTTTTGGGAAAAGATTTCACCCGCCGATGGACCGATAAGATTATCAATATCCACCCGTCCCTGTTGCCGAAATATAAAGGTCTTCACACACATAAACGCGCTCTTGAAGCAAAAGACCGGGAACACGGCTGCACGGTTCATTGGGTGACTGAAGGTGTGGATGAAGGCGAAATTATCGCGCAATCGGCATTGGCGGTGACTGCCGCGGACACTGTCGAGACTTTGGCCGCGCGCGTTAAAGCTCTTGAGCACACGCTATATCCCGCCGCGTTAAAACGCGCCTTGATAGAAAATTAAACATACTTCGAATTAACCCTTGTTTAACCTTACCCCCTAAACCCATCATAAATACTTCTCTCTAGTTTGAGCCTTAGTGGGTTTGTGAAAACTGACTTTGGGAAAATTTATCATGGGGATTTTAATCAACCATGAGTGGGGTTGCAGGCCGTGTTTGAATTTGAAAAACTAAGAGACCTTTTACGTCATTTTCGTAAGAATGAAGACGGCAACATCGCGTTGACCTTCGCTATCAGCTCAGTTGCTGTTATGGGATGCATGGGCGCCGCCATGGATTTTTCTACTCTTAGCAATGCAGAATCGCGCAGTCAGGCCATTGCCGACCAAATCGCTTTGAACGCGGCCATTTTCGTAAAAACATATGGCCGACAGCCAAGACCTGCCGTTGGAACTGAAGGCGGATCAACGGGTGGAGCCGGCTCAAATCCGAGCTCCGACGAAGGTTATTTGGACAAAAGTTTTAAAACGTATTCGGCAGATGAGCTTGGGTATGAGTTCAAAGGCTGGGTCGATGGCGGCGCTGAAAATGTTGATGTATCCATTACTTATGACGACGCCAATGGAGAAGCGCGAGTTCTCGTAAAGGGGAAAACGAAACCAACTTTTCTACAAGTATTGGGCCATCAGAATTTAAACTTCGAAGCAGAAGCCACAGCAAAATATTCCGAGTATGATTTTTATGACCCGGCGTCTGTTTTGATGGTTCTGGACAATTCCGGCTCCATGGCCTTTGACGATAAACCAAAATATTTTGACCTCACGACGGGCGACTGGGAAGACCAACCAAACACTGAACCTAGAATTGACGCTTTGATTAGACATTCGACAAATTTTTACACGGCGTTGGAAAAAGTTGCCGGGGATCAAACTGCCACAAACAAAAAAATTCTTAGAACTGGAATGTTGTCTTATAATACGGGAACTTTGAGCGCTCGATCTGTCGCCATGAATTGGAGCGTTAGGTCTTCTTTGAACAGCTTGAACAATATGGTTGCCTCAGGTGGTACGAATTCTGCCCCCTCATTATCCACGGCTCGCAGTTGGATGAGCGGCGAAAATAAGAAGCATCAGAATATGCATGGCCAAGACCCGCTGAAGTTCGTGATTTTCATGTCAGATGGACTGAACACATCCGGCGGCAGCACTTGGATTAAGGAAGACGGCACCGGCCAATGGTATGGTCTCCGTTGTACAAAAACGAATAAGCGCGGATGGTGCCGACAATACGGATACGACACCGTAGAAAGCGACACCAAGCCGGGTTTCGGGTATGGATGGGAAGAAGGAAAATGGGGTTCGACAGCTGACATTTCTTCCATTGCGGACTGTAACGCGATGAAAGAAGACGAGGTTACAATTTACACCATCGGCTTTGCCCTTTCAGAGGGCCGTTATGATACCAACGGGTATTTCGGATACGAAACGGATGAACAGATTGATACCGAAACAAGAGACAAAGCCTACTCATTTTTGAGTCAGTGCGCATCAAGCCCTGAAACTTTCCTAACAGCCGAAAATGCATCTGAATTGGAAGAAGCGTTTGAAAGAATTGGCAGCGATATCCAAACCGAAATCATTCGTCTTTCTAACTAAGCGCGGACGTCACATACTTAAAAGGCCGGGTTACCCCGGCCTTTTTTATTCAAATTTGTCAGTTTCCGGAAACGACTAACCGACAATTTCGTCTTCCGAGAAGAAGAAGGCAATCTCTTCAATCGCTGTTTCCGGCGCATCAGAGCCGTGAACTGTGTTGGCATCAATGCTTTCCGCGAACTCAGCGCGAATTGTGCCGGCGTCAGCTTCGGCCGGGTTTGTTGCGCCCATCACGTCGCGGTAAGCTTTAATGGCGTTTTCGCCTTCCAGAACTTGAACGACAACAGGGCCGGACATCATAAATTTGACGAGATCGCCGTAGAATGGACGCTCTTTATGGACCGCATAAAATCCGCCGGCTTGCTTTTCCGTCAGCTGCACGCGCTTTTGCGCGATGATCCGCAGACCGGCTTCTTCGATCTTAGCGTTGACCTTGCCGGTGATATTGCGCTTTGTGGCGTCAGGCTTGATAATTGAAAATGTACGTTGAACGGCCATGGGAAACTCCGTGAAGGCTGTGATTTAAGGTTGGCGCGCCCTTAATGCGGGCTTGCTCTGCTGTAAAGGCGATATAGGAGTGCATCTGAGACTTTCAAATGCTTCACATCAATGATCTGACATATCGCATTGAGGGCCGGCCCCTCTTCACCCAAGCCACATTAGCCATAAATGAGGGGCATAAAGTTGGTCTGGTCGGGCGTAATGGGACGGGTAAATCCACCCTCTTTCGCCTCATCAAAGGCGATATCAGTCCGGATGACGGCGAGATAAACCTCCGCAAGAATATGAAGCTCGGCGTTGTGGACCAAGAGGTGCCGAGCGGCCCACAAAGCTTGATTCAAACTGTTCTGGACGCGGATAAGGAACGCAAATCCCTGCTCGCCGAAGCCGAAACGGCCAGCGACCCCATGCGTATCGCGGCAATCCATACGCGGCTGTCAGACATTGACGCCTATTCGGCGGAAGCGCGAGGCGCGTCTATCTTGTCCGGCTTGGGGTTTTCCGCCGAAGATCAGCTGAAACCCTGTTCTGATTTTTCCGGCGGGTGGCGTATGCGGGTGGCCTTGGCCGCGATGTTATTCGCCCAGCCGGATTTACTTCTCCTGGATGAGCCAACCAACTATCTCGACGTCGAAGGCGCGGTCTGGCTAGAAGCGCATATTCGCAAATATTCGGGCACTGTCTTTGTCATTTCTCACGACCGAGATTTTTTAAATACCGCTGTGACCCACATCGCCCATTTGCGGCAGGGGAAGCTTTTTGGCTATACGGGTAATTACGACACCTTTGAGCGCCAGCTGGCCGAACGGAACCGGCTCGATATGGCGCTCATGTCAAAACAAGAAGACGAACGCCGCAAGCTCGAAGCCTTTGTCACGCGGTTTAAGGCCAAAGCCTCCAAAGCCAAACAAGCGCAGAGCCGGGTCAAGAAACTCGCAAAAATGCAGCCTGTCGCGACCATCATCAGCGATCCGATTGCCCCCATCAGCCTGCCCGGACCCGACCGTGCCTTGTCTCCACCGATTGTTCGCTTTGATGACGTTGCCCTCGGATATCAAAGAGAGGGAATTGACGATCTCATTGTCTTGCGCAAAATAAATCAACGTATCGATCCGGATGACCGGATTGGAATTTTGGGTAAAAACGGCGAGGGCAAATCCACTTTTGCCAAAGCCATTATGGATGAGTTGAAGCCGCTGCTTTTGGACCCGGCCAAACCGGGATTTATCAAACGGAATAAAAAACTCCGCATTGGGTATTTCGCACAACACCAAATTGATGCGCTTAACCCGCGCGCCAGCGCCTATGACCATGTGGTCGAACTCATGCCGGAGGCGACCGAGGCACAGCGGCGGGCGCGCTTGGCCAGTTTTGGTTTGGGCGTCAAAAATGCGGAAACGCCCGCGGGGGATTTATCCGGCGGCGAGAAAGCCCGTCTGCTGTTCTCGCTCATCGGGTTCAACAAACCTCACTTGCTTGTCCTCGATGAACCGGCGAACCATTTGGACATCGACAGCCGCGCCGAATTAATTCGAAGTTTGAACGCGTATGAGGGCGCCGTGATTGTTATCTCGCATGACAGGAACCTTCTCGAAGCCGTGGTCGACCGCCTTTGGCTCGTCGATTCCGGTAAGGTCGAACCGTTTGAAGGGTCATTGGAAGATTACAGAGTTCTACAATTGGAAAAAACAAGAACCGATAAAAAACAGAAGCCTAAAGAAGAAAATTCACGCAAGCGAAGTCGACAAGACCGCGCAGAATCAATGAAGAAAATTGCGCCCATGAAACGCAAAACAGAAACGCTTGAGAAAAAATTCGACGCCGCGCAGAAAGAATTGCACCGGATAGATGCCCGGCTGGCCACTGAGGATTTATTTACTACAAACCCCGAAGAAGCTGTGAAACTTGGGCAAGACCGTGCCAAGATAGAGGCGTTAATCGAATCGCTCGAGTTAGATTGGATGGCGGCGCTGGAAGCTTATGATCTGGCACGCGCGCGCGAGGGTTTGGATTAATCTGGGATGTAACCGCTGCGGGAGTATGGCTAAGCCGCGGCTTGTGGGACGAGTCTGCCGTGTTGAATCTACGTTTAATTCGCGAGAAAGACGCGAGGCTTCACCTTGAGGTGATGGCCTATTTAATCAGGCAGTTTGGTGCGCCGCCGCGTCCACCTGTCCCCTCCCCCTTGCGCAAGACAGCGGGTTTGGAAAGTTTGGCATGGGATCCGTCTGACACGCGGTCCACATTCCACTGGGCCCTTGATCAGTTTGGCGAATTAAAATCTACATGCGGCATGAGCGATCTGGACGCCGAGTTAATTCCGCAAGGTCAAGACGCCAGTCAAGACGCGGTTTTGGCCGATCACCGTTTGAGCACCTTAGCGGCGGGGCGGATTCCCTATCAAAAAAACGGCGCTTCGTCTGTGACCTATAATCCTTGGAGCTGTTCTGAGCCGGGATATTTCGTGGCGACCATCGCGCTGCAACTCGCCCGCTTCCGTCTGACCGACTTTAAGCCCGACACGCCGCCAACCTCGACGCAGCAGCAGCAAGCCCTTCTGGCGGCGGCGGCTTATAATCGGCTCGGCTTTGTGCTGGCCAATCTATCCGAACCTGTTGCGCGCAGCCTGACACAGAAGGACGGCAAGCGGTCTTTATCGGACACGCACATCCTCAATAATTTGTGCTTTGCGACCTGCTTGGCTCTGCGCGTCAGGCGGCAGTCAGCCGAGCAAATCGTTGCGACCTATGGCACGCGTGTGACCCCGGCCTTCCGCAAGAAAATTCCGCAGGCTTGTCGCCAGATAGACTCGCATGGGGATATATTGGAGCTGTTGCACATGCTGGCCGAACCACAGCTGCAAAACCGCTCAGATGCGCCACTCACGCAGAACCGGGCCTAACGGCAGTCAATCGTTTGAACATAGCCCTCGGCATCGAGTTCGATCGTCAGCCGGTTCTCAATCGTCGGTCCCAAATTCAATCGGTCCATCATGTTTGAAATTGACGGCGCATAGAGAGATTGGCCGGGCAGATATTCGCGCACTTCAAGAAAGGGCGGGCGATCGTAAAACGTATCCTCCGGACTATAGCCAAAGCCTTCAAGCTCGGCAGGTTTCAGCACACGTTTGCGCCCCGGCAGACCCGCAATAAAAATCGCGCCTTCATGTTGCCCCAGTAAGCCTTGGTAGAGTTGGGACTGGCACGCATCCACGGGCGGAACCCTCGGTGTTGGTTGCGCCGCGAGAAAGGCCGGGCGCACATATTGCCCCTGCCCCGGACGCGGTTGATAGTCCGGATAGGTACTGGTCGGCGCGCCATAAGTGCACCCCCCGAATATCGAGGCCGTCAAGGCGAACGCGCTGAAAATGGCAAAAATGCGAATCATAGTCCCTATGTGGCGGCCTAAGCGTTTACACCGCGTTAACCATGATGACTTGGCATTCTCTGGCGAGCTGCTATGGGAGCCGCCCATGTCCAATCAAACAGACATCCCCGCCCCTGCGAAGGGCCCAAACCCCTGGCGCGCGACCGCCCTGACGCTGTTTCCGGACGCCTTTCCGGGCGTGTTGGGCACATCTATCATTGGCGGCGCTGAAAAAAGCGGGATTTGGCAGCTGGAGACGGTAGACATTCGCGATTTTTCGACTAATAGGCACCGCAGCGTCGACAGTCCGCCTTCGGGTGGCGGTCCCGGCATGGTTTTGAAACCTGACGTGTCCGCAGCCGCTATCGACTCCGTGTCTGATGCCAGCAATGGCAACCGACCGCTGATATATATGACCCCCCGGGGCAAACCTCTGACCCAGAAACGGGTGCGAGCGTTGGCATCGGGCCCGGGTCTTATTGTGTTTTGCGGACGGTTTGAAGGCCTCGACCAACGGGTGATCGAAGCCCGCAATATGGAGGAAATCTCCATAGGCGACTTCGTTCTCGCAGGGGGAGAGGTCGCGGCACAAGTGATGATTGAGGCGTGCGTGCGCCTGCTGCCCGGGGTTTTGGGCGCGGCAGACAGCGCCTCGGACGAGAGTTTTGAAGACGGCTTGTTGGAGTATCCCCTCTACACCAAGCCAAGAGAGTTTGAAGGCCGGAGCATCCCGGACGTGTTGTTAAGCGGCGATCACAAAAAGATCGCAGACTGGCGGCGCAAACAAAGCGAAGAGACAACGCAGGCAAGACGGCCCGACCTCTATGAAAAGGTTTTTGGGTCCAAATTGCAAACAGGAGACGGATCATGAACGTCATTGAAAAAATCGAAAAAGCCGAACAGGCGCGTCTTCTCGAAGGCGGAAAATCCATCCCTGATTTCTCGGCTGGTGACACGCTCGTCGTTCAGGTCCGGATTACAGAAGGCACGCGGACACGTCTGCAAGCTTTCGAAGGCGTCTGTATCGCCCGTTCCGGTGCCGGAATCAAAGAGAGCTTCACCGTTCGCAAAATCAGCTACGGCGAAGGCGTCGAGCGCGTCTTCCCGCTCTACTCGCCAATGGTTGAGGAAATCGAAGTCAAACGCCGCGGCAAAGTCCGCCGCGCCAAGCTCTACTACCTCCGCGACCGTCGCGGTAAGTCTGCAAGAATTGCAGAACGCACGACGGGACGTGGTATGAGTGGTGGAAGAGCCAAAAAGTAACGCAGTGTCCGCAATTCATCCGGGGGATGAATTGCAACGGAGTTCCGAAACGGTAACGTTTCGGCTATGACAAAATCAGAATAGATGACCGCCGCTCCGATGGAGTGGCGGTTTTTTGTTGGGTGATTATTTAGATTTAGAACTGTCGACTAAATCGAATTCAGCATAAAGGCTTGGCAAGTTTTTCGCTGAAATACGAAATTGCGAACGTTTTTTGATTTTCGGTCTTTCAGTCGAAGCATTTTCAAGTTTAATGCCAGGGTCATAGTAGATTGCCTTTCTCGCCATGGCAGTTAGGAAATTAGATATACTGGACCGT